>CALGZV010000272.1 GCA_937934385.1 uncultured Clostridia bacterium
AAAGCTGTACATTGGTCTTTATAAGGAACTCTGCGGCGAATAAGATATTGTACATAAAGGCGCTGTAAAAAAAATCAATACTCAAGCCCGAGCAACCATCCTATGGAGGTTCGGGCTTGTTGATGTTGCAAAAAAGAAGCATGAACCGAAAAAAGCGTATAACAAACAAGCCGGCAGGGAAATGCCATGCACAAAATGTAATAAATATTGAATCAGGCAGCAGACCTGAGAGCCACTTTTTTCAGATGGAACTTATGAAGATTAAAACCGCAGGAAATCATGCCGAACTCAAGAAAAAGCGACTTTAGCCCACGGCACCGCGCCCGGATATACGACCTGTTCCACTTGACCGTGCCAAAAGTAACCTCGGACTGAATACTTCTGTTCATACGGAGCAGCGCGCCGTGAATGCTGTTCAGATTATTCAGAACCTCTGCGTGAAACTGCGTCAGCTCCTCGTTCAGACGGACGATCCGGTTTCCCTTGCACTTGCAGCATTTTTCCTTGTGCGGACAGCCGCTGCAATCCTCGCACTGAAAATATTCCTCGGTTCTGCCATATTTATTGCCCCTTACAGGTCGGCTGTAAATGAAATGGAATTCCTTCCCGTTCGGGCAGACCGGCAAACCACGTTCATTGATAGGGAAATTTACCGCTCTGTATGGATCATTGCGATATTTCTCGTTCTTGCTTTCTTTTTCATACATGGTAAACTTCATGAATTTTTCCATGCCGTGTTCTTCGCAGTAGAGATAATTATTGTAGCTGCCGTAACCTGCGTCCGCGACAGAATATTCGGGATATTGACCATAAAGACTTTGAAATCTCTCCATCAGCGGCTGAAAACAGTCCATATCTGACGCGTACTGATACACGTCAAACGCCGCAATAAAGCCATCGCAAACCGCGCACTGAATGTTATATCCCGGCAGGAGCTGATCGTTTCCCATGTGGTCGCGTTTCATTCTCATGAATGTTGCGTCATGGTCGGTTTTGGAGTAACTGTTGCGGTCATTCCCGCATATTTTAATGCGTTCTGCGTATTTTTTCAGCCTCTCGATATACTCGGAAAGCTTTTCAATGAGCCGCTGTTCAGAAGTTTTGTGATTTCCCTTTCCGTGAACGGCTTTTCCGGGGTCGAAACCGACAAGTTCAATATATTTCTTTAGAATTTCTTCAAGATATTCGATAGCGTATTCCTCCCGAATATCGAATTTCACGCCGAGTAAAGCTGTGCCGGCGTTCATGTTTTCAAGCAGCTCAGTTATTTTTGCGAAGAGCTTTATGCGATTTTTTTCGCAGCTCTTTTTCCACACCCAGCTGTATTTGCCGGCATTTGCGGATATTTTTGTTCCGTCAATGTAAACGTGGTTCAGATCCACCTGTTCCTTTTGAAATATGTATTCGTTGACATCTGCAAATATCCTGTCGATATTCTCAAGCATAGTTTTATTCATGAAATTGTCTATCGTCATGTGGCTTGGCGGCGGATTATCCTGCAACAACCACATATATCGTATGTCAGTCTTGCAGTATTTTTCGATCTCTCTTACCGACGCATATCCGTTCTCCATGAACGCAAACAGTATTATTTTCAGCAAAGTTTTCTGATCATATCTCGGACGGCCTGACCTGCGCTCCTCAATCGTCAGGTATTTATTCAGGTCAATATGATCCATCACTTCACTGTAACTATATACCGGGTCTGAAATTTCTATTATTTTTTCAATTTCTACTGGTAATTTCAGCTGATATGCTGTATAATGTTCTTGTGGGTTTTGTTTTTGCACAATTACATTATACCACAAAAAGGCTGCTTCCTTTCTTTTTCTGGATGCAGCCTTTTCTTTTGTTTTTTTACAGCGCCGAGGAAGGTGCAACACGATGTTGCAGAGCGAAATAACCGGGCGACGGCATGGACGCCGTC
>CALGZV010000273.1 GCA_937934385.1 uncultured Clostridia bacterium
CCGCGGTTTGTCAATAGCAGTTTCCGATTTTTTTTGACTCATTCCAAGTTTCGACATTTACGACACCTAAGCATATCAGCAAACGGTTTATTTAAGGCAAAATGACGGCGGAATCAAACGGTTATTTTCAATATTATATTATAGCCGCCATATTTATTGACTTGCTGCACAGGTTGTGTTAAAATTATAAAAAATACTCTGAATGAAAAGGATATGATGCATTATGAAGCAGATAACACTCGGAAGCACCGGAATAACCGTTCCGCAGAATGCATTCGGAGCGCTCCCGATACAGCGCGATGACAAAGATACGGCAGCCAGAATACTACGCGGAGCATACGACGGCGGAATGACATTTTTCGACACGGCGCGCGCTTATTCCGACAGTGAAGAAAAGGTCGGATATGCCCTCTCAGACGTCAGGAAAAATATATTTATTGCTACCAAGACCGCTGCGGCTGATCCGGAAGAAATGAAAAGGCAGCTTGAAACATCTCTGTCAATGCTGAAAACCGATTACATAGACATATACCAGTTTCATCAGTCCTCAAGGTGCTATGCTCCCGGAGACGGAACCGGAATGTATGAACAGATGGAGGATTTCAAGCGTCAGGGAATGATACGTCACATCGGAATAACCTCACACAAAATCGGAGTTGCCGAAGAATGTATCGAATCCGGACTTTATGAAACGCTGCAATTCCCCCTCAGCTATCTGTCCGGAGAGCGCGAAACCGATCTCGTCCGAAAATGTATAAATAAAAATATGGGTTTTATCGCTATGAAAGCACTCGCAGGTGGACTCATAACCAACTCGCGGGCTGCGTTTGCATACATGTCTCAGTTTGAAAATACTGTTCCGATATGGGGAATACAGAAATATTCAGAGCTTGAGCAGTGGCTTTCCTATATGGATACACCTCCCGTACTTGACAGCACTCTTCTCGGAGTTATAGAACACGACAAAAAGGAACTCGGCCTTGATTTCTGCCGCGGTTGTGGATACTGTATGCCCTGCCCTCAGGGGATCATGATAAATCAGTGTGCAAGGATGTCACTGATGCTCAGACGCGCGCCTTCCGAAGCATGGCTTTCCGACTACTGGCAGCAGGAAATGAAAAAAACAGAAAAATGCACCGGCTGCGGCGCATGCAAAAAGAAATGTCCGTACGAGCTTGATACACCCGAACTGCTGAAGAAAAATTACAGCGATTACAAAAACGTACTTTCAGGCAAAGCGTCCGTCAGATAAAAGTTTTATATCACAGCCATAAAAACTAAAAATGTATAAGTCAATACTTTTCGAATCAAAAGAATTGACTTATACATTTCTTATTCAAGTATATATCATTTCCCGCACTCGATCGAATCCCAATAAAGGATCCGGGCATTCATATCCTCTGCTTCCCTGATATCATGCGTTATTAAAAGCACGGTATCCGAACGCTTGCATACCTCGGATACAATATGTTTTTTCAGCTCGGCATCAAGTCCGCGAAAAGGCTCGTCAAGCAGCAAAAACGGCCGACGTGAAACAAGCGCCCTAGCAATAGCAGCCCGCTGACACATGCCTCCCGATATTTCGGAGGGAAAAAGCAGTTGTGCAGCTTCGTCTATTCCAAGCGCGGCAAGCACGTCATGAGCCTGAGAAAGCGCTTCTTTTCTGTCTGTGAGTCTGAACTTGGGAGATGCATACGCAACATTTTCGATAATACTCGACCGCGGCAACAGCCTCGGCTCCTGAAATACGGGCGCGCAATCCTTCGGCGAATATCCGGCGGCATGTCCGCCGTCAGGCTTTTCAAGTCCGCACAGTATCCGAAGCACGGTAGTCTTTCCGCATCCGGAAGGTCCGCTGATAGCCGTGATCCTATGCGCAGGGACAGTAAATGTCAGTCCGCCCAGTATTTCACGTTCGCCGAACGATTTATAAAGTCCGGAAACGGTTATATCACTTTGCATAACACATGATGAAACTTCTGTTTTCGGAGAAACATCAAATAAATATTTTTTTTGTTTTTTTCGCCTTGATGAAATACCGAGCAGAATATATCCGAGCAATTTCTCTATAAGCATGCTCAGAATAATAACCGTCACTGTCCATGCAAAAAGCTCGGAGGTTTCAAGATAAAGCTTAGATTCGTAAACATGACGTCCGATCGAACGTTTCGGAATACTGAGAACCTCTGAGGCAATTCCCGATTTCCATGCAAGGCCGAGCGATACAGCCATTCCCGATGCGATCTGAGGAAGGGATGACGGCAAGTACAGCAGAACCAATTTGCAGGCGGAAGAAAATCCGTAAGCTCTGCACATTTCACGAAGCGCAGGATCAACTGAGCGTATTCCCGAACTGACATGCGATGTCATAACCGGAAATACAATAAGAAATGATATAAACGCAGGAACGCTTTCGCGTCCTATCCACACAAGCGCAAGAATTATAAAGGAAGCAACCGGAGTTGCCGTAATTACATTAAGCAACGGCGTAACTATCGCAGAAAGCACACGGCTACGGCATATCGCCAAGGCTGCAACAATCCCAGAGGCAACCGCACATATATATCCGAGCATTATCCTTTTCAGCGACGAAAGCGCGGAAAGCCAGAATTCCTCCGTCCGGACAAGCGCAGCAAAGCTGCGCAGAACGGCATGCGGAGACGGAAGCAGCACCTCCGAATTCACCGCCATACTTGCAGCCTGCCATACCGCTATCCAAAATATAAGCGCACCGATCCGTACCGCAAACGCAGTAAAAACACTTCTTTTTCCGTTACGGCTTTTGCCTGCTTTAATTTTTCCGAGCATAATTCAAAACCTCGCGCGGAACTATCCGCCGTTATTAAAAATCAGCCGGCTTCGGTTCCGTAGTAAAAATCGTCTCCCGGAAGTGCGCCTCCGACCGATTTCGGATCCGCGTCGTAAAGCACACGGAGAAAGCCGGAAAGCTGTTGTTTCATATCGTTTCCGTCAATAAAACAAATATTACAGTTAGAAAGCGCCTTTTCTGCTACTTCCGCCGACGGAACTATTCCCTGAGAGAAAATGATCTCCGGAACGTCTTCTGCACCCGACGTAATATATCCCACCGACTTTCTGTAATCATTCAAAAAGTCCTCTACAGCATCCGGATACTTCTCTGCAAATTCGCGTCTGACAGCAATACATCCCTGAAGCAGACTGCTTTCATCGACTGCAATTTTTCCCCATTCTTCGGTAAGGTCAAGAGCTATACGCAATCCTTCGCCGCCTTTGCTCAGCGCCGCCGTAACATTCGGTTCTGGAAGCATGCCTATTACCGCATCACCCGATGCAAGCTTTGTAGCAAGTTCGCTGTGTTCCGCGAGATATTCTATCTGAATATCCTGACCAGGTTCGATTCCGTTTTTTCTGAGAATATGATTAAGAATATATTCGGGAGTCGATGCCTGTCCTGTCGCATAAACAGTTTTTCCGCGCAGATCGGCAACAGAATTTATTTCCGAACCGTTTTCAAGTATATAAAGTACTCCGCCGGTATTTACGGCAAGCACCTGTATCCCTCCGCCGGTTTTCTGATAAAGCGTCGCAGCCAGATTAGTCGGGATTGCGGCAATATCATACTCTCCGCTTATAAGCGACGGCGCGACCTGATCCG
>CALGZV010000274.1 GCA_937934385.1 uncultured Clostridia bacterium
CCCTTTTGCAGATCGTCTCCGAATGCACCTGAAACGAAGCCGACAAGTGTCGGACCTCCTGAACAGCCTATATCTCCCGCAAGTGCGATTACAGCAAACATTGCAGTTCCTCCCTCCGGACATAATTCACCGGCTGTGCTGTAAACTCCGGGCCACAGTATTCCTACCGATAAGCCGCATATTCCGCATCCTGCGAGCGCGAGTACCGGGTTTGATGCGAGCGCGGACATCAGAAATGCCGCTGTACAAAGTATGCCGCATCCGATCATAAGCGACAGAAGATCAGTGCTGAAATCAAATTTTGCCCGGAGAAGTCTTGATATTCCCATAAATAGTGAGAACATACATGGTCCTGCGAGATCTCCGACTGCTTTTGAGACTCCGAGACCGCTTTCGGCAAATGCCGACGCCCACTGTGCCATTGCCATTTCGGCAGCGCCTGCTGCAAACATAAGTATCATAAACAGCCAGAAGATTTTTTTTGAAAGCAGTTTTCGCAAAGGCATGCTTCCTCCCTCTTCTGTCATACTGTAGAGCGGAACGCGCGAAAATGCTATGATTCCGCAGACGGGCAATATGGTCCACATGCAGCATATTATCCGCCAGCTTTCGCGTCCGAATAATGAAAGTGCGCCTGTCGTGATTAGTATGACTGCTACTGTGCCGAAGCAGTATACCGAATGAATGAAGCTCATAAGAGAGTGCTTGTCCGGTGCAGGACATGCCTCTGTTACAGGACTGACTACAAGCTCGTTCATGCCTGCTCCGGATGAATATATTATATTCGCTATCATAAGCCCGGCGAACGGCGGAAGAAATGACGGAAGTGCAGCCATTGATATAAAGCCTGAAGCGATAAGTGAATGAGCGGTTATTGCACTGCGCCGGTATCCCATGCGGTCAACCAGTTTTGTGGATATAATATCGACCGCAAGCTGTACTATGTAGCTGACAGTTACAAGAAGCGTCACCTGCGTGAGCGAAAGTCCGAGAGTTTCACGGAATATGACGAAGAAAAGAGCTGCGAGGTTTCCTGCGGCTGCATTTGTGACATATCCGAGGCAGCATGCTGCAACCGTACTTTTATAGTTTTGTTTTGACATAGGATCTCCGTTCTGCCGCATGCGGCAGTATTAATTATAATTTTAAATAAGGATTTCTCCTGCTTTCGGCAGGCATTTCATGTACTGTTTCAGTAACATTAACATTTTTGTTTTTAAAGTGTTTTATGACTGCGCATTGGTTAATAAAACAGCTTGTAT
>CALGZV010000275.1 GCA_937934385.1 uncultured Clostridia bacterium
TATTTATCGACGGAGGAGTTATTCTCTCTGCTGATAAATTTACCGCACCGGATGACGGGATGCTTTCCAGAATTACCAACCCCGATGCGAAAGCAAATCTGCTTATGTATGATATGAAATCTGATGGACTTGATTATTCCGAGGTTGTTCATAAAGGTACTCACAGTGCGGTTCTTCCCGATTGCAGACTTTATATTGACGGAGAGCGTCAGTGGCTCGGGAGATACCCGGACAATGCGAAAGAAAACTCTTATGTGTATTTCGAGGATGTTGACGGAAATACATACAAGGACAGTGCCGGAAGGGTGCAGAACTGGTCTGAAAAAAGCATTTCTGAAGCAAAGATATACGGAACATTTCAGATCGACTGGATCGCCGCGTCTGCGGAAATAGAGGAATATGATGCAGATACCGGACGCGTAACGTATGTAGGCACAAACGGATATGCAGAGGCAACTCCGCTCGGCAGATATTTTTATTATAATGTTCCTGAGGAGATAGATGTTCAGGGAGAATACTATATCGACCGCGACAGTGGTATGCTTTATATTTATATGCCTGACGGTTATGAAGATAAGCAGATAAGCTTTGCGCAGTTTAAGGGAGATCTGATAAAAGTAAAAGCTGATTATTTAACATTTGAGGGCATAACGTTTGAAAATTCGGTCGATAATCTGCTGAAAGTTACAGGAGATCATGTAACGCTTAAGGATTGTACTTTCAGATGCGCCGGACAAAAGGCAATCAGTGCATCTGATTGCAGCTATTTCAGACTTACAGACAGTGAAATATATTCAATCGGAAGAACGGGAATCACAAATGATCGCTGCGGCGATATAAACCGTCTGATATCTTCCGGGAACGTAATAGACAATAATAATTTTCATCATTTTGCCGAGCTTGACAGAGTATACAACAACGCGGTCAATATCGGAAACGGATGCGGATATCTTGTCGCTCACAATGAAATATGGTACGGACCTCATCAGGGAATGGGATTTTCCGGTCTTGATATTTCAATAGAGTATAATTATTTTCACGATGTATGTTATGAATCCAATGATGCCGGGGCGATTTATACTTACGGCGGAGGCTGGGGCTCCGGCGGACTTTATATACACGATAATATTTTTGAAAATGTAATAAATAATTCGAATATACCCGGAGCGCCTGTTTCTATATATATAGATGCTGCGAGCGGCTGCGCAAATATACGCTCAAATCTTATAGTGAATTCCAATGGCTTTGGAATCCTGACCGGAGGACATGATGTGGAAGTCAGGGATAATCTTCTTATTAATTCTACGATAGAACTGCACTCGGCGGCATATTATAAGGTTCCTGATGATTATACTGCGTGGGCGGCAGATGAAAACGGTCCGGTATCGACATTCCCGCTCGGAATGAACTGGCAGAGTATTCTCGATCCGAACCGCGCTCCGGCATTCGGCGCCGAAACATGGGCGTACAGATATCCTTGGACAATGCTTATAAAGACAACGAATGTTTATGATCTTCAGGACCGTTTTGTCGGTTATGCTTACGGAGACGGATGCATGAGACAAAATATTACCTGCGGTAAGTCGGGAAATCTTGTCGCTAAAACCGCTGAACGCCTCGTAAATGTCAGAGACAATTTGTATTTGAGCAGTACCGGTGCTTTGGGACTTTCTGATTGGGAAAACGGTGATTACAGACTTACAGAGAATACTGAAATATACCGTTATATCCCCGGATTTAAATACTGTGATGTTAAAAACGTCGGAATAATCGGGAAGTGATGAACAGTAAATTTTATAAAATTCAGCGGTTTAGTATAAAGTCATTTTGACTTAGTTGTATTTATTAAGGAGAATAAAATATGAAATGTTCTTTTGACAAATTCAGACTGGCTGTGGTTCCTTTGCTTCTTACGGCTATAATGCCGCTTTCTGCGGTAGTCAGTTCGGTAGGTATATATGCCGATGAGACGGATGTAACGGAATTTTATATTTCTGAAACAGGAAGTGATGATGCGCCTGGTA
>CALGZV010000276.1 GCA_937934385.1 uncultured Clostridia bacterium
AAACCGAACTCAAGCTCATCGCCGCAGAGCCTATCATAGGACTGAGAAGAAGTCTGAATGACGAATAAAGCGCTCCTGCAGCCAACGGAATTCCGAGTACATTATAGAAAAACGCCCAGAATAAATTCTCTTTTATATTCCTCATTACCGATCTGCTGAGCGATATAGCTGTAACGGCATCGGAAAGAGAGCTTTTTATAAGCACAATGTCCGCCGAATCTATTGCAATATCCGTTCCTGCACCGATAGCCATTCCTACATCGGCACGTGTCAGCGCCGGGGCATCATTTATTCCGTCGCCTATCATCAGAACATGATGTCCATTTTCCTGAAGTTCTCTTATATATGCTTCCTTGTCGCCAGGCATAACATCCGAGATAACCCTGTCTATGCCGACGGTCTTTCTGACAGCTTCTGCAGTCCTCTTATTATCCCCCGTAAGCAGAACTGTATCCAATCCAAGCGCCCGGAAATCGGATATTGCCGACGCGCCTGAACTTCTTACGGTATCTGCCACTGCGATTATTCCGACAGATATAAAGCTCAGCGGTGTTTTTCCTTCATCCGAAAGACGGTAAATTTCCCCTATCGCACGGTCAACCGCCGTTTTCTCCAGCTGTTCTGAGACAAGCTCTACGTTTCCGGCATATATCGTACGGCCGTCTACAACTGCTCTTATACCTCTGCCTTCAATGACCTCGAACTCCTCAGGATAAGAAAGCTTCATACCCTCAGACTCAGCACGCACCACTATAGCTTCTGCAAGCGGATGTCCGGAAGCAGATTCAGCGGATGCGGCAATACGTATAAAATCACGGGCATCGGATTCTTCCGAAGTAATTATATCCGTTACCTCCGGATGACCTGATGTCACCGTTCCCGTCTTATCAAGGACAACGGTATCCACCTTATGGAGATTTTCAAGAGCTTCGGCATTTTTTATAAGAATTCCGTACTCAGCGGCCTTTCCTGTCCCGACCGTTATAGCAACAGGTGTTGCCAGTCCCAAAGCACACGGACATGAAATAACAAGCACAGAGACCGCACAGTTAAGCGCAAATTCGAAATCATAACCGACAATAAGCCATATAACTGCAGTAATCAAAGCAATAGCAATTACCGCAGGTACAAAGAACTCACTGACCTTGTCCGCAAGTCTGGCAATCGGTGCTTTGGAATTTCCCGCATCCTCAACAAGGCGGATTATCTGCGACAGTGTAGTATCGCTTCCTACCCTTGTAGCCTTAAAATAAAAACTTCCGTTTTTATTGACCGTAGCCGATATGACCTCATCCCCCTCCGAGCGCCGGACGGGAACACTTTCTCCGGTTATAGCCAACTGGTCTACGTATCCGCTTCCGGAAGTAACTGTTCCGTCCGCCGGAATACGGTCTCCGGGCTTTATAACAACGATATCGCCCGAGACTATACTTTCGGTAGGAACAGTGACCTCGACGCCGTCGCGAAGCACAACAGCGGTTTCAGGAGCAAGCTGAACCAGCTTTTCTACCGAATCCGTCGTCTTAGCCTTCGAACGCGATTCAAGATACTTTCCGACTGTAACAAGTGTAAGTATCATAGCGCATGATTCAAAATAAAGCATATGTCCGTAATGCGTCACAATCTCTGTAAGACCGTACGACGCACCGTAGATCATTCTGTATATCGCGAAAATGCCGTATACCAAAGACGCACCCGAACCTATTGCTACAAGAGAATCCATATTCGGGGCACGGTTTTTAAGCGCTTTAAATCCCGATACGTAAAATTTTCCGTTTATAATAACAACAGGTATGGTAAGCAAAAGCTGTGTAAATGCAGATAACAGCATTCCATTTTCTCCAGCAAAGAGCTGCGGGAGAGGTAATGACAGCATATGGCCCATCGAAAGATACATCAGAGGTATCAAGATAATAACCGACGAAATAAGACGCCGTTTCATCTTCTTCATGGCATCGCCGGCAGATATCGACACGCTGCTGCGATCGCGCCCAGGAGCCTTGCTCTCACCGGAAGAAAGAGAAGCACCGTATCCCAGTCCTGTGACAGCCGCAATGATCTCTCCGTCATCAGTAACGGCTTCGTCATAAACCACTTTCATGCTTTCTCCGAGCAAACTCACGTCAGCAGAAGTTACACCTTCTATTTTATCAACACGTTTGGTGATCGCAGCCTGACATGCAGCACAGCTCATCCCGGTTATATTAAATTTTTCCGTCTTCATATTTTCTTTCTCACAGTCACTCCCTTATAAATAATATCATATAGTATATTTTGCACAGCACTGTGCAAAAATTATACATTTCACATTTTTAATTATATTACCGAAATATTGAAAAGTCAATATATCATATACATAATAATACAAAAAGACTCCCTCTCAGAGAGACGGTTCGGCGCAAATACATAATATCCGGCTGAAACCCGATCTCCCTGCAGAAGAAGTCTTATATTGACAAATTTTAATATACGGTCATTGGGCAGCACTCTGATCAGGAACATTTGCTCCGAAAAGTTCAGTTCCCTCTACTCCGGCAAGTGCCTTCATAAGTCTCGTAAGGTCAGCGCTTGTGATACGCCCATCGCCGTTTACGTCCGGAAAATAAACGTCAACATCTTCTCCGGCTATAAGCTTCATAAGTCTTGTAAGATCAGCACTGGTAACGCGTCCGTCACCGTTTACATCTCCCGGCTTATGATCCGGAGACGCAGACGCCACCTTACATGAAGCCGCATATCCTCCGTCCTCTGACTGCACTGTAATTACAGCTGTACCAAACGCAGCAAGAGATACCGTTCCGTTTTCGTCTACCGAAACTATGTCAGGAGCAGAGCTGTTCCATACAACCTTTTTATTATCGGCATTATCCGGAACGACCGAGGCGGTAAGCACGCTGACATCGCCTACAGTACCGTAGATAATATTTTCCGATAAAAGTATTCCTTCAACATCCACAGAGGTTTTATGCCAAACAGCATAAAGCACGACAGATGCATTATCGCTGTAAACATCTCCCGGGGCATATTTCACCTCATTTGATTCCTGACGATCTGTCCACCCGAGAAATTCATAGCCTTCCCGTATGGGAGCATCGACGCGAAGCTTAATAGCTTTATCCACAGCCTTTCCCTGCGCAAACGGAGCGTCTGTTCCGCCTGCGGCATCATATGTTACGGTATACTCTGCCGAAAGCATCGGTACAGGCTCTGTTTTGCTCTCTCCGCAGAAACAAGTGTACAGTACAAGCCCTTCCTCATCTACCGTAGGCGCAATTATTTCAATACCGCTGTCCCATGAATATTCAGCCGCCGCCTCATGATCGTGATAAGCAAACACTTCGTTTTCGGTAAGTCCCGATGTTGCCGAATCACCGACGGTAAACGGCTTTACTATATCCACTGTGTACCCGTGGGTATCCTTGGCGCAGACACGATAATCATATGTTCCGTCAGGAAGATCTGAAAAAAGAATTTTTGTATCGGCAGTATGCAGATCCATATAATAGATTTCGCCGTCCGTTCCGTCCGCTCTGTAATTATATCCGAAAATCTGCTCTCCGCTCTTGTAGGTCAGCGATACATCAACAGAAGTAAGAAGATACGGAGATACGACCGATCCGTAAACGGAATACGGCGCTCCGCTTTTCAGTGTTACCGGATATGTAACTCCGCGCGCGGTAAGTATCGCCGGCGAATGACCGTATATCGGCCAGAACGAGTCACGGGCAAGCGCAGCACGCTGATTGTGATACACAGAAGCACAACGCTCGAAATATCTCGCCCAGTTATAACTTGCCTCATATGCTCCCTCCGCTGTTTCAGGAACATTCTTTATTCTGCTGTAAGCACTCTTCTCCGATGTTTCCAGCTCATATTTAAGATAATATAGCTGTCCCTCAAGGGATGTATAATCATATCCGTTCTCTGCGCAAAAGCTTTGCAGAGCTTCATATCTGCTCAGATGCCACTGACATATTCCATAGCTTATACCTCCGTCAGCCTCTATTGCAGTTGCTGTCGGTTCATATGTAGATTCACAGTAAATATTAGCAAGTATACCGCAAGCAGCCGCATCGTTAACTCCGAATTCTTTTTTGACAAAATCGTATATTATTACTTCATTTTCCCTTTTCGAGTATGAATTACTGACCCGGTCTGATGCGTTGACACCAAACCCCACCGATAGCGTAAATGACACTGCGGTTATCACCGATAAGCAAAATGATACTATCTTTTTTTTCATTTTTAATCTTATTTCTCCTTTCAAAACAGACATTCCGCATTATTACAATATTTATATTATCATATTTCGGATGTCATTTCAAGAGCAATAAGATCAAAATAGGCCGAATAATACCCGGTAAATAAATGAATACAAGGAAATAAAAAGAAGCTGAGTCTAAAAAATCATGCGGCCCCTATTTTTACAAGACCGACAGTCATATCGTCACGGCGCTGATTTCTTACCGTAGCTGCATCAAGAATTTTCTGAGCAAGTTTTTTTATATCCTCCTCCCATCCTCCGATAATAATATCAGCAAGCCATGCACTGTCCTCAAGTGTCTGAGCAACACCGTCGCTTACCATTACAACGACATCTCCCCTTTCCAGTCTGAATTTGATTTGTTCTGCATTTATTTCCCGTGTTATACCGACCGGAATAGTACCGGAGGCTATCTTAAACA
>CALGZV010000277.1 GCA_937934385.1 uncultured Clostridia bacterium
AACCATAAATTGACCTATAGGTCAATTTATGATAACATAATTATATTGCTAAGAAGTCGCATCGGGAGGTATTTATGAAAAGAGCTGAAAAGACAGAGCTTACTGTATCCAGAATACTGGAAGCGGCATTGGAGGAATTCGGCGCAAACGGTTACGCCGGAGGAACGGTCAACAACATTTGTAAGAGGGGAATCAACAAGGGGCTTATTTATCACAATTTTAAAGACAAAGACGAGCTTTATCTTGTATGCCTGGATATCAGCTGCAAAAAGCTGGTCGCTCTTATTGAGGAAAGCGGCTGCAGCTCTGACCAGCTTCAGTATATGAAGCTCAGGATGCATTTTTTTACAGAATACCCAAATGAAGCGCACATTTTTTTTGAAGCGATTTTGCAGCCGCAGGAGAAATTGCGGGAAAGTATACAGGAGATTTTAAGACCGTTTGAGGAACTTAACGAGAAGATATACCGCTTAGTCATTTCTGATATCACGCTGAGAGACGGTATTACAGAAGAAGACGCCATTGATTATTTCCGGCTGATGCAGCGTATGTTCAACGGATATTTCAGCAGTTCGGCATATCGGTATGTTGCGCCGGACGAGCAGATCAGAGAACACGAAACGAATCTTTCAAAAATGCTTGATTTCATGCTGTACGGAATCGCTGAGGGGGGTATGAAAAAATGATACAGCTATTGCAATGGATTACGGTACTGATGTTGGCAGCGCTTTTCGGCAAGCTGCTCTCGAAACTCAAGATGCCGTCTATTTTAGGATGGCTTATTGTCGGTATGGTATTCGGTCCGCATGCGCTTGGACTGATGCCGCAGAGCGTCCTTGATGCAGAATGGTATAAAACCGTTATTATGTGGATGCAGTGTGCGTTCGGACTGATGCTCGGAACCGAGCTTGTGTGGAAAAAGCTCAGAAAGTACGGCAAAGGTTTGGTTGTTACGACGATGACGCAATCTTTGGGAACCTTTTTATTTGTAACGCTTGTATTTGCGGTTGTATTTCTGCTTGTTGATATTCCTGTCTATCTTGCTTTTATTTTCGGAGGGATTGCACTTGCCACCGCTCCTGCGCCGGCACTGTCGATTGTGAATGAATTTCATGCACACGGCCCTGTAACGAATACCTTACTGCCGATGGCGGTGTTAGATGATGTGGTGGCTATCATTGTTTTCTTCACGGTCAATTCTGTCATAGCCGGTTCTGTGTCGGGCGGCTCCATTCCGCTGTACATGATCCCTGTAATGATTTTCCTGCCTGTTGTGATCGGCGTTATTACGGGATTTCCTGCCGGATGGCTTTTGAAAAGGGCAAAGGGACGGGCTCAGACGCTGGCTGTTCTGTTTGTCGGCATCACGCTGACGGTCGGGATCGGTTGGGTTATGAATGTGAAGGTGTTGTCAGGTATTACACTGAACTATATGCTGATGGGCGTTTCTTTTTCCGCTGTATTTACAAACACGGTGGATCAGGAGCGCCTGGAGGAAATAACACACTGTTTTCATCCGGTACTCGCCGTCAGTCTGCTGGCAGCTATTGTCGATCTCGGCGCTCCGCTTGATTATCATCTGATTATGGGGGCGGGACTGTATACGTTTATATATATTGCGGCAAGAGGAGCAGGAAAATATTTTGGGGCAAGATTCGGCGCTAAAGCGATGAAAATGCCGGATACCGTGCAAAAATATCTCGGGCTTACGCTTCTTCCGCATTCCGGAGTTTCTCTTGTATTTACCGGAATTGCCTGTTCCACTCTGGCCTCAGAGCCGGAGCTTGTCGGCATCGTACAGGGAACTGTTGCCGCCGCGGCTGTGATAAATGAGATAATTGCCGTGATCGCTGCAAAAAAAGGTTTTGAATCGGCGGGTGAAATTGAAAAGGCTTAAGCTGCATTTTTAAATCTTTTCACGTATATAGACCGGCGTCGGGAAAATGTTTCCCGACGCCGGTATTTTTGCTGTCTACTTTTACTTGACAAGTTCATTCACCGATGGTTTTGATTTACTATTGCACTTAGCCGGTGGTTATGATTGTGCATTAAAATATGCTGAGTGCGAAACCGACGATTGCATAGGGTGGCAAAAACGCAAAGGCTTACACGGTAAGACTTTCTGCGCTTATTATATCACAAATCGCTGCGTGAAACGAAGCAGCGCCGTAGGGCGCAGAACGGCGAAGCCGTCGATTTAGACCTTCAATGTTATCTCAGGATGCACAGCAAGGCCTTTGCTAACGTCGTGAGGTTATTTACTTATCTATGGAAACAATTTGATATTTATTCATATTCAGTTTTAAAAGCTGTGCTAAAATAAAAAAATAAAATGCCGTAGTATAAAATCGCTTTTACAGAATAATTTTGGTGCCGTACGGCGATGCTTCGGACGGAAAGGACTTTTTGTATTATGAAAAATAGATATGCTTTTCTCGGTGTTGGAAATATGGCTTCTGCGATCATACGCGGAATTTCTGCTGACGGAGTTTCGCCGTCGGATTCGATATTGTATGATATAAACAGCGAAAAATGTGAGGCTTTTGCAAAAGAGGGATTTGCGGTTGCAAAGTCAGCTGCTGAAGCCGTCCGATTTGCTGACTTCATAGTGCTTGCCGTACAGCCGCAGGCATTTCCCTCGCTTATCGGCGAGCTTCGCGAAAGCGGCGTATGCACAGACGGAAAATGCTTTGTTTCGATCGCCGCGGGTGTGTCGATCGGTAAGATATGCGAGCTTTTCGGAAAAGAGGTTGCAGTCATACGCACGATGCCGAATGCTCCGCTCATGATCGGTAAGGGCGTTACTGCTCTGACGAGAAACACTCTTGTAAACGACAAGAGCTTCGGTACTGTATGCCGCATGTTCTCTAGAGTAGGCGAGATACTTACTCTTCCCGAAGATAAGATGAACGAGGTTATAAGCGCTACGTCGAGCGCACCTGCATATGTTTATCTTTTCATAAAATCCATTACGGACGCTGCTATAGCGCAGGGAATATCCGACGATGAGAAATTTATGAAAGATATAATCTGCCGTATGGTAATAGGCGCAGCAGAGCTTATGCTCGGCTCGAATGAATCGCCTGACGCGCTTATTCGCCGTGTTTGCACTCCCGGCGGAACCACAGAACCTGCTGTTCAGACGCTTATAGACCGCGGAATGCCTCAGATTATAGCTGACGCTATGGACGCATGTGTTAAACGCGCCGGAGAACTCGGAAAGTAAAAGCGTTATCCGTTTTAATGTACGGTAATATAGCTGATATCAGCCGAATATAAATGATATATCAGGAAATTCCTCCGCGATGCGGAAAGACATGGAAAGAGGAAGGATATATCATGTGGATCGGATCTTTACGGTACAAACGGATAAAAATATGCATTATGCTGATCGTTGCGGTCTTTTTTGCAGCGGGTGTTTTTGCGGAATATGAACTTATGAAAACGGACATGCATCTTTCTGACAGCCTGGGAGATTTTATATGGGCTTTCAGCGGCGGAAACGGATTTTCGGATTGCAGTACCCGGGGTGAATATGCTCTTACGGCGCTCAGAGGTCTTAAATATCCTGCGCTTCTGTGTATATTGCTGTTTTTATGCGGCTTTACGGTCTATGCGCCGGCTGTTTCCGCCGTTGCCGCGGCATATTCTGCTGCGACTTTCGGCGCATTGTGTATGCGTACGGCGGAGCTTACGCTCGGATATCTTTTTCTTGCGGTTGTCTGCTCGGCATCCCTTGTTGCTGTTTGTGAGCTTTGTATTTATTCAGCGTATCTCGGCCGGGAGCTTTCGCATAAGGCTCCGCCGAATGTAAAGCTTCTGTTTGTTATGCCGGAGGTCAGAGAACTGTTTTTTCTACTCTGCTCATGCGCATGCAGGCTTATCGTGTATATAACGCTATGGATGCTGATTTCACCGCATCTTACCGGCGTTGCTTAATTCGTTTCGGAATCGGTCTGAATTTATATATGGTATCGGTTATCAGATGCATTGCATCTTAGAATGTATAAATCACTGTGCGGAAAATCTCCGCACTTTACTGAAAGGAAAGATCACAGGATGTCAAAATACAGTGATTTAATGAAAAAGTTTTTCGACTCTCAGCGGGTCGGAAAAGGTGTTGACAAGGAACCGGAGAGTCCTAAGAATTTTACCGGATTCTTTAAGTATTTCAAACGCCATTTCAATGATATATTCAAGGTGAACATTCTGCTTGTTATAGGAAGTTTCCCGGTTTTTTTCGCACTTTATGCGATGACGGGAAACCTGAATAATATATCTACTGCCCCGACTTCGCCGATATTTGCGCAGCTTCACGGAGCTATGCTTCACGGTACGCAGCTGTCTCCTGTGACTATGGCGATGTTCGGTGTTCACGGTATTCAGGGAGAGCTTTCAGTCATGACGACAGCGACTGCGGTAATGTTCTCGCTTACCGGACTTTTGATCTTTACGCTCGGACCGGTCACAACGGGAGCAACATATCTGCTTCGTAACCTTATTAAGGGAGAACCGCTGTTTTTCTGGCAGGATTTTAAGTATTCGGTAAAACGCAATTTAAAGCAGGGGCTGCTTCTCGGAATAATTGACAGTCTTATAATTGTACTGCTTGCTTATAATATTACGCTTTCGTATTTTAATCTCGGAACATATGTTACGAACTTTGTATTTTATGCCAATATAGCGCTGATATTTTTGTTTTTACTTATGCGTCCGTATTTGTATCTCATGCTTGTGACGTTCGATCTGTCGATATTTAAGCTGTTTAAAAATGCACTTATTTTTGCTATAATCGGCGCAAAGCGCAATATCCCTGCTTTTGTCGGCGCGGCGCTTGTGATTGCGGTCAACTGGTTTCTTCTCGGCGTATTTGCACCGCTTGGGGTATGTATGCCTCTGTTTATAACACTCGGAGCGGTGTGGTATATATTCATATATGCCGCGTATCCGAAGATCAAGGAGATAATGATAGATCCATATTACGATGATGACGGCAGTGTAAAAAAGTCTGCCGGAGAATCGGCAGAAGCATAACAAAGCTTTTACAGAGATAATTTTACTAAAAGATCTGCTTTTTACCGGGCAGGTCTTTTTTGTTAATATTAACGTTATACGTGTCCTATACGGTGTTATCTTTTTGCAGATTCACTGCATCTGCTTTACAAAAATGATTTATGTACTTGAATTTTCGTCTGTTATATGCTATACTGTTTAAGTATAGTCAAATACCCGAAGGGGGGACAAAAATGACAGAAACAAATGAAAATAAATCTACGGAAGCTTCTGAAGTGCGCGGAGGAATCGCTTTTGCGGAACGTAATATATCAGAAGAAAAAAATGTGAAAAGTCTTGAACAGCTTAACGAAAGCGCACTTCGCACGGCTGACGGACAAAATAAGCGCGCTTTAAGTGGCAGACCGAACGGTAAAGATGAGAAAAACGATGTGTCCGAAAAAAACGGCGCAGAGTCTGATGCTTTCGATATTACAGATAAACCGGAAGTTATAAAAACAAAGCTCGGAGCCGGAAGTATCATCGGACGGGTGTTTGCGGTATTATTTGCGGCTATAGCTCTTACAGTCTTTGCATTGCTCAGCGTGATATTTGTTCTGGAACGCGGACCGTCTCCTACTGCGAAGCGTCTGTTCGTTCTGTCCGTAAAAGAGACGAGCGCCGGAGGTTTTCTCGCGGATATTTTTCTTTCTGACAGTGAAGTCGAAGCAATAATGAACGAGCAGAGTCAGTCTGTTATTGCTCCGGATGATATAACAGATTCAAGCCTGATAAAGATTCCGGGACGCGGCGAAACAAAACCTGCCGATACGGAAGTACAAAAACCCGGGGTGACCGGAGAAGGCGGAGTACAAACGGGAGAGCCGAATGAGACTGGAGTATCTCCGGATGATCCTGATGCGGTTTCTCCTGACAACGGGATTGTGATCGAGAAAATAAAGAAAAGTACATATAACGGCGTTGTTATGAAGATATCTGATCCGACACGTGTATTTCTCGGAACCCCGGAAAGCTACGGACAGAATTCTGTCGGTCTTACACTCCGTCAGATGATAGACAGATATGACGCGGTCGGAGGCATAAACGGCGGAGGATTTTACGATCCGAACGGAAGCGGAACGGGCGGAATACCCGACGGACTTGTCATAGACAAGGGCGAGCTTGTATGGGGAAATCCCGGCGGCAGCTACAATGTTATCGGATTTGACGGGGACGGAATCCTTCATGTCGGAAATATGACAGCAGGACATGCCCTTGAACTCGGAATAAAATATGCGTGCAGCTTCGGACCGACACTTATTATAAACGGCGTTCCGTGCAACAGCCGGGGAAATCTCGGCGGAGGAATGAACCCGCGTACAGCGATCGGTCAGTGTGCCGACGGTACCGTGCTTATGGTCGTTATTAACGGCAGAAGTCTCGGAAGTCTCGGCGCGACATATGACGATCTTACCGAACTGTTTATTGAACTCGGTGCGGTAAACGCCGCAAATCTTGACGGAGGATCCTCCTCGCTTCTTATGTATAACGGAGAGTTTCTCAATACCTCGGCTTCAATGATCGGAGAGCGCGAGCTTCCGACTACATTTCTTGTAAAATAATTCTGTGTATATGAAGTTTTTCTGACAGGACGGAACTTAATGATTCAGGATCGGAGTCCGTACATTTGATTGCGGTACTTCGGGAAAGGTACAGTTGTTAAAGTGAAAAGAACGAAAGCAGAAAAGAAAATGCCGCGCTTCTGGCGTGTGTTTATCATAGTTACGCTGAGTATAGCCGCAGTTATCGTATTGTTTGCGGTGGGATTTGCGTTTTATATGCGTGATTATGAGAAATCCCGCCCAGAAAATCTTGCGGATAACTTTATGAGTGAATTTACAACAGACGATCTTGAAGCCCTTATCGCAGAGAATTTCCCGGATGATTGCGGTGATTTTCTTTCGAAAGAAGAGACCGTTCACAATGTTATTATGCCGCTTTTTGAAAACGGTGTGAAATGTGTGAAGAGTTCGGGTGAATATACCTCTGAAACTCCGGTATATACGCTTACCGGAGGAGACCGTACTATCGCACGTGTTAAATTTAGGTCTGTAGGAAAGACTCTTTTCGGATTTACGAAATGGGGATCGGCTGATATTGAATATATGGCTGATTTCTCAGATCTTCATCATGACGGTATGTATATAAATGTTCCCGGCGGTGCAGAAGTACGCTATACCGGAATGAAGCTTGACAGTACATACAGAAGCGGTTCCGGAAAATATGAGGGACCGTGTGCCGAATTTGAAGATCCTGCGAAGCTTCCTATAACAGAGATATACAATGTCGGAGAGGGGTACGGCACAATAATGCCGACTGTAACTCTCGGAGATACCGATTTATCGCTTATTTCGGATACGGTCGATCCGGAAAGCGGTATTCACACGTTAAAATACGCATATCCCGATTCGAGGCTAAGCAGTGTTACGCTTATTGTCCCGTCTGAAGCTTCGGTATATGTGAACGGAAAGCCTGTATCTGAGGATTATGTAACCGAACGCGGAATCGCATATTCCGGACTGAATGACTGGAACGCAGCTGCGGAGCATATTCCGACGAGAGTCAGATATGATTTTCCGGGACTTATTACGGATATCACATGGAATGTGTATATTGCCGAAGGTGTCGAGCTTACGCCTGCTGATTCAGATGAAGCCATGAAAGTATATATGTACGAATATCCGCAGGAGCTGCTTATGACGGCTAAAATAAACGCGCCTGTCGGATCTGTTGTAAAGGTCAACGGAATAGAGCTTACCGACAGTCAGATGACCGATAAAAACGCGGTGTGCGCGGAGATAGCAAGCATAGCTTCGTTTATAAAGAACCCTGCAAATGCATGTCTTTACGAACTTACGGGGCTGTATGCAGAGCCTAAAGTGGAAATAATTTCACCTGACGGTGTACCGCTTGATGTTGTTATAAGCGATGACGGTACTTACAGTTATGAGCGCAGCGAATCGCAGGAACTTAAGGATGCTCATGAAAAGTATGTTGAGGGCTTTGTTGAGAATTATATCAAGTATTATACAGACGGAAGCAGAAGTATTGCCGCAAACTTTCAGGGACTTATTCTGCCGTATCTGCAGCCCGGATCGGAAGCATATAATTATCTTTCAAAGGTATCCAGCTCGCTTGCCTGGACTGCTAAATGTACCGTGCATGAAAAAGATATAAAAACCTATAATTATCAGCAGTGGGGAGAAAATTGCTTCTCATGCAATGTTGACTTTTCGCTGAGCTTTTACTCTCCGAATTCAGGGCAGGAGACTCATGAGAATGTTGAAGGCTGGAAGCTTTATTTTGTAAATACAACCGGCTCCGAAAACGGTTGGAAAATAGCAAAGATAATACTTTGACAGAAGTTATAAGTAAATTGAATAAACGGAGACGGATTTGTAATTATGAAAAAAAGAAGAAGTATTATTGTTTGTATTGTCGGGTCGCTTCTTATAATACTTGGTTTTACCGCATTTTTTGCTTCCAGGTGGTATATATCAAAGTACGGAGATATCGGTTTTGCTTCGGTGCTTTACACACTGCTTGCGGGGCTTGGCGGAACTGAGGAGGGACTTATAACCGATTACCTTAAAAGCGGACTATGCCCGGCGCTCGTTCTGTCGCTTGTAGTATGCGTTTTTCTGTTTATCAATTTTAAATGGGGAATCGGAGTAAAGCGAAAAAATAAGGATAAGCTTCGGCTTTATCCGTTCCCGAATGCATTTTCAATGATAGTGTCTGTAGTACTGTCGCTTGTTTTGTTGGGCTTTGCAGGGCAGGAAATCGGATTCTTTGAATGGGCAGCTTCTATGGCGGACAGTACGTCCCTTTATGATGACGAATATGTCGATCCTGATAAAACCGAAATATCGTTCCCTGAGAAAAAGAAAAATCTTATATATATTTTCCTTGAATCTATGGAAACGTCTTTTATGTCGTACAGTCTCGGAGGGGGAGAACCCTATAACCTTATTCCGGAGCTTTACACCCTTGCGGAGGATAATGTCAATTTCTCACATAACGACGGTATAGGCGGCTGGGGACTTGTTTCGAATACGACATGGACTGCGTCGTCCATGATTGCGCAGACTGCCGGTATTCCGTGTACGACTCCGATCAACGGAAACAAACTCGGAGAATATGATTCAATGTTCCCGGGTGTTACTACGATAATGGATATTCTTCATGACAACGGGTACGAGCAAGCGCTTATGGTCGGTTCCGTAGGCAGCTTTGCAGGAAGAGATAAATATTATTTGCAGCATGGAACTGACAATGTATATGATCTGACGAGTGCAAAGAATGACGGTATTGTTCCGAGAAATTACTTCGTATGGTGGGGTATGGAGGACATGTATCTGTTCAGATATGCGCAGCGCAAGATACAGCAGATGGCAGATTCCGGCAAGCCGTTCGCATTTTCCATGCTTACCGTTGATACGCACCATATCGGCGGATACAAATGTGAGCTTTGCGGAGATGAATATCCCGAACAGTATGAAAATGTTATATCGTGCTCGAGCCGTCAGGTATATCAGTTTATAGAATGGCTCCGGCAGCAGGATTTCTACGATGATACTACGATCGTAATATGCGGTGATCACAGAAGTATGGACAAAGGTTATGCGGACAGAACATTTTCTTCATCGTATGACCGGCACATATATAACTGTATAATAAATTCGTCGGTCGAAACGGATAATACTAAAAACCGCGTATTTACTCCTATGGATATGTTCCCGACGACTCTTGCCGCAATGGGATGCAGCATAGACGGTGACCGTCTCGGTCTCGGAACCAATCTTTTCTCTGAACTTCAGACAGTTGCGGAGAGATACGGCGCTGACGAGCTTAATTCTGAAATTGAAAAGAATTCGCTCTATTATATTACGAATTTTATAAATGGCTGACAGTCAGATATGTTTGTTAAAAAGGTACCCGTGCGCTGAAAAGCGTATGGGTACCTGATCTTATATTCCTGATTTTTCGAATATCGTCAGATAATTTTGGCTGAGTCTATACATATAAAAGATATACCTTATTATAGTGTTATTTTATATAAACCGAAGAGTGTTGTTATTTCCGGAATATATATCAGGACAATCGCGGAA
>CALGZV010000278.1 GCA_937934385.1 uncultured Clostridia bacterium
GAATTTGTATGTGATATATATGCCTTTATTGTTGCTGCAAGAATTTTAATATCATTTAATATTATTTATGCGGTCGTTTTTTTGGTACTTATTATTCCGTCATGCGTATCATCGCACAGAGAAACAGCTGTATTTGATAAATTCAATTTTAAAAATATGGCTCAAAACAGATTCCACAGTTATTACAGACAAATATTAACAGGGCAAGGAACAGCTAAAGATGTAAGACTGTATAATCTGACAGATCCACTGAAGAAACGGTATTTTGATCTTCATAATAAATATTTGCACGAACGTAAACGGCTGAAGTTGTCATTTATGAAGGTGAAATCATTTTATAAAATTCTTCAGTTGCTTGGAATGTGCGGCTTTCTTTTAGCGCTTATAAATGCAAAATTTAGTAATACGATAACTGTCGGTGATCTTGTAATGTATTCGGGAATAGCACTGACATATGTTTCAAAAGCGAGTGACATAGCAAACGGATTTGACAATTCTGTGATGATTGTGCGATGGTTACAGCCTGTTTTCGAATTTTTGAATATAAGCGGCTCCGAGGACAGAAAAGACGGTGTGGAGCTATCGTCGTTTGAATCTCTGGAATTTAAAAACGTATATTTTAAGTATCCATGCACAGACAGTTATGTACTTAAAGGGGTATCATTCAGAATAAACAGAAATGAGCGTGTATCGCTTGTAGGATTAAACGGTGCAGGTAAATCTACTATTGTTAAAATATTGATCGGATTATATGAGGTCGAATCCGGAGAAATACTCATAAACGGAATTTCGGTAAAAGAATATTCCAGCCATACGGTAAGATCGTTATTTTCGGTGTTACTTCAGGATTATCCATCATATGCACTTACAATGAGAGAGAATATTATGCTTAGTGACATAGCGCATAGAAACGATGAAAAAGCCGTTATGTCACTTAGAAAAGCCGGATTTGACGATAGTATGTGCGATCTTGACTGTTATATGACGCGGGCTTTTGACGACAAGGGATTAGAATTATCAAATGGACAATGGCAAAAAATTGCTGTGGCAAGAACATATTTTAAAGATGCCCCTATAGTAATACTTGACGAGCCATCGTCTGCGCTTGATGCAGAATCGGAAGAACAAATATTTAATATATTTTCTGAATTATCTGAGGATCGAACATCACTTATGATCACGCATCATATTTCCGGAGTCATAAATTCTGATAAAATTTTAGTATTAGACAATGGTGTTATTAAAGAATCGGGAAATCACAGCGAGCTTATGCAGATCTGCGGCATATATAAACAGATGTTTGATCTTCAAAAAAGCAGATATGAGGAGAAATAAAAATGAACAGGGAGAATATTTCTAATTTTTTAAACTGCTTTATTTATTCATTCAGGATAAGCTATAAAGCATCTCCGAAATATTTTATAGGTAAATGTGTACTACTTATTTTCAATTCAATATTTCCTTTTATAACTGCACTTGTATGGAGAAATCTACTCAATAATATTACAATTCAAAATTATATGTCTGTATATGTTATAGTATTGGTTGTGCTGTATCTTATTTTAAACATTATAGAGCATTTTAAAAGTACATTGGATACATATATTGACATGAGCTACTCTGATGCTGTCGAAAGCTATAGGGACGGCTTGATGATATCAAAGATGTCTTATGTTGATTTAGCTTTCTATGACTCAGCTTCACTTCAGGATAAGTTGTCTATGGCGATGTCCGGATACAATGCACTGACTGATATAGTATGGTGGGCTTTTAACCTGCTGTCATATATAATAAGTTTTATATTATCGTTTGTGATTGTTGCCGAATATAACTGGATCATAGCAATACTTACCTTACTGTTTGTGATACCGGATTTTTGCTATAGAAAGATTTATACACGCCATCGTCAGAAAGTTAATGAATCTATGGCAAGAGATGCACGTTTTCGAGATTACTATGCATCGTTATTTTCCGACAGTCGTGTTAAAATAGAAATGAAGCTGAACGAATTCGGAGGCTATATTTATAGCAAATATCTTGAATACAGAAAAAAGATTACAAAAGTGAACAGAAAGGAAGATCTTTTAAACGGTTTTCTGTCTACTGTTATGACGCTGATAAACATGTCAGGTGAGCTTCTTGTTATAATACCTTCTGTTTTTGATATAATAAGTAAAAAAATCGGAATAGGAGATTTGCAGTACAATCTTAGCATGGTAGGCACACTGAGAGAACAATTTACACAGTTTATATCATCGGTAAATCAGTATAATGAATATAATTATCTGATTCGTAAGATGCAGGAATTCAATGAGCTGTCTGTTATAGAAGAGAAGGGCGGATCAAAGATACCTTCTGATAATCCGGTCATAATTTTCGACAACGTAACATTCCGTTATCCGAACAGTGACCACTCGATACTTAAAAAATGCTCTTTTACTATTGAGCCGGGACAGAAAATAGGCCTTGTCGGATTGAACGGTTCCGGAAAGTCTACGATCGTTAAATTATTGTTTCGTTTTTATGATCCTGAGGATGGAAGAATTTTGCTGGATTCTGTTGATATCCGGGAATACGATGTTTATGAACTCAGAAAATTATTCAGTGTATTGTTTCAGGAGTATGTTCCATACGATCTTCCGCTGCGGGAGGTTATTGCATTGTCTGATTTTAGTGAGGTAAATAACGATCGATGCATGTAAAAAAAGCGGATTTTATTCTGTGATTGAAGATTGGTCTGACGGATTTGATACCTATTTGGGTAGAACATTGGTGGATAGCGGAAAATATTTATCGGGAGGACAGTGGCAGCTGTTAGGACTTACAAGGGCATACTTCAGAGATACGTCTGTAATTGTCCTGGACGAACCGTCTGCCTCCCTCGATCCTATTGCCGAAAACAGAATTTTTAATCAGCTGTATGATTTAAGTACCGGTAAAACCTCGATTACAATTTCACACAGACTTGCAAATACGGTTCATGCGGATAAGATATTGGTGTTACAGGACGGATATATAAAAGAGCAGGGATCTCATAAGGAACTTATAAGAAAGGACGGATTGTATTCACGGCTGTTTACACTCCAGGCAAAACGGTATGATTAGGACGCCATGTATTTGATTAAATGGCGGATTTCAGCCGGGTTTGATTTTTACTTCTTATTTTTTATTTGTTGCTTTAAACTTTTCGAGAAATTTTTTTAAAATCTATTGCAAAAAAATCGGTTTTATGGTATAACAAAAAGTATACTGTCGGTAACTGCGGTGTAAATATGCTTGCATAAATTGTGTGTGTTTGATTTGTTGTCAGTATGAGTATTTTTAAATTAAAAATATAATATTAAGTGCCGCATACCGGATATATAGCATTGCTTATATATCTTTATATACAAATGAAAGAAGGTAAACAAATGTTTGAGATTCTAAAAAAGAAAGAACTCAATCCGACTGTAACACTGATGGAGATTTCCGCGCCGTTTGTTGCCAAAAAGGCGCAGCCCGGACAGTTTATTATTTTACGTACAGATGCTGACGGCGAGCGTATTCCGCTTACGATAGCCGATTATAACAGAACTGCAGGATCGGTTACGATCATCTTTCAGATAGTGGGAGCAACAACCGAAAAACTTGGTCATATGAATGAGGGCGACTGCCTGCACGATTTTGTAGGTCCGCTCGGAAAGCCTACCGAGACAGAAGGAATGAAAAAAGTAGCTGTTGTCGGAGGCGGCGTCGGATGCGCAATCGCATATCCTATCGCAAAAAAGCTTCATGAGCTTGGCTGCGAGGTACATACTGTTGTCGGATTCAGAAATAAGGATCTCATTATTCTTGAGGACGAATTTAAGGCTGTTTCGGACAAATTTATCGTTACTACCGACGACGGTTCTGCCGGTGAAAAAAATGTTGTTACAGAGCCTCTCAGACGCCTTCTTGATGCGGGCGAGCAGTACGATGCCGTTATCACGATTGGTCCGCTGATCATGATGAAATTTGTATGCAAGCTTACAAAAGAATATGAAGTAAAAACGATCGCATCAATGAATCCTATAATGATCGACGGAACAGGAATGTGCGGCGGATGCAGACTTACGGTCGGAGGAAAGACCGTATTTGCGTGTGTTGACGGTCCCGACTTTGACGGACATCAGATAGATTTTGACGAAGCTATGGCGAGAGGAACAACATACCGTTCGTTCGAAAGAAAGCGTCATGAGGATACATGTAATCTCTTTGCAAAGGAGGTAAAATAACGATGCCGAATATGTCCCTTAAAAAGAATGAGATGCCCACACAGGATCCGGTAGAGAGAAGCAAAAACTTTAAGGAAGTTGCTCTCGGATATACCGAACAGCAGGCTATTGAGGAAGCTCAGCGTTGTCTCAACTGCAAAAATAAGCCTTGCGTTGCAGGATGTCCTGTAAAAATATATATTCCCGATTTTATAGCTAAGGTAGCAGAAGGCGATTTTGCTGCTGCTTACGATATAATAGCAAAATCTTCAAGTCTGCCTGCGGTATGCGGAAGAGTTTGTCCGCAGGAGACTCAGTGCGAAAGCAAGTGTGTAAGAGGAATCAAGGGCGAGCCTGTCGGAATCGGAAGAATTGAAAGATTTGTCGCCGACTGGCATAACGCGCATGACGAAAAGCAGGTTGTAAAGCCTGAGTCAAACGGACATAAGGTCGCTGTTATCGGTTCAGGTCCTGCCGGACTTACATGTGCCGGAGATCTTGCGAAGAAGGGCTATGAAGTTACTGTTTTTGAGGCACTCCATCTTGCCGGAGGCGTGCTTGTATACGGAATTCCGGAATTCAGACTTCCGAAATCTATCGTTCAGAAGGAGATCGACGGACTTGCGGCGCTCGGCGTTGATATTCAGACAAACGTTGTAGTCGGAAAAACTCTTTCTGTCGATGAGCTTATCGAAGAATACGGATTTGAGGCTGTATTTATCGGTTCCGGAGCAGGTCTGCCTAAGTTTATGAATATACCCGGAGAGAATCTAAAGGGTGTTTATTCGGCTAACGAATTCCTTACCAGAATCAACCTTATGAAAGCTTATACAGACAGCAGTGACACACCGATTTTCAAGGGTGAACACGTTGTTGTTGTCGGCGGGGGAAATGTAGCTATGGATGCCGCAAGATGCGCGCGCAGACTTGGCGGCGAGGTTACTATCGTTTACCGCAGAACCGAAAAGGAGCTTCCTGCGCGTAATGAGGAGATAGAACATGCTAAGGAGGAGGGAATCGAGTTTAAGCTTCTCTCATCTCCGATTGAAATAAAGGACAACGGAGAAGGCTGGGTAGGAAATGTTGTCTGCCAGGCAATGAAGCTCAGCGAGCCCGATGCGTCCGGAAGAGCAAGACCTGTTCCGATCGAAGGAAAGACCTTTGACGTTGAGGCGGACACCGTTATAATGGCGCTCGGAACATCGCCTAATCCGCTTATCAAGTCTACTACATCAGGACTTGAAACACAGAAGTGGGGCGGAATCATCGCCGATGAAAACGGTCTCACGTCACGCGAGGGTGTATATGCCGGAGGCGATGCTGTCAGCGGAGCTGCTACGGTAATTCTTGCAATGGGAGCGGGTAAAAACGCTGCTGCTGCAATTGATGAATATATAACCGGAAAAGCAAAATAAAAACTGATTTTCAGGGCTGTATGAGCGTCTCATTACAGCCCTGTATGCTTGAAATACAGGAAAGTGTCTGATAAAAAAATGAAATTTTTTGATGCTCATATACATGTTTATCCGGATGCGATAGCCGAAAGGGCGGTAAATTCGCTTGGTGCGTTTTATGAATTTGTTCCGGAAGGTACGGGAACGAGAGCGGATTTTTTTGAAAGCAGTAAACGGGGAGGCTGCTGCGGATTTATTGCGCTCGGAGTTGCGACGAATGCTGCCCAGACAGCGTCGGTAAATAATTTTCTTGCCCAGACAGTAGAAATTGCAAGGAAGGATGGATTTGACGCATATGGCTTTATGGGTATGCATCAGGAGGTTGAAGATATAGAATCGGAAGCAAAACGCGCTGTAAAGCTTGGACTTTGCGGGGCAAAGATTCATCCGGATATACAGGGGATTGATCCTCTTGACAGGCGGCTGTTTCCGCTATATGAGTTTTTACAGAAAAATAATCTGCCGCTGTGTTTTCATGTCGGAGATGTAAGA
>CALGZV010000279.1 GCA_937934385.1 uncultured Clostridia bacterium
TTATTACAGCGAAGGCTCCAATGTTAAAAATTCGCTTATAGCGGACGGATGCGTGATCGAAGGTACGGTTGAAAACTCAATACTGTTTCGGGGAGTAAAGATCGGAGCCGGCAGCATTGTAAAAAATTCGATTCTTATGCAGGACAGCATATGCGGAGAAAATGTCTCGCTCAATTGTATAATAAGCGATAAGAATGTTGTAATACGGGACGGAATAATGCTGTCCGGAATATCGGCTCAGCCGTACTACATTTCTAAAGGAAAAATGTTATAAATATATTTCGTAATAAACGGGGAATGAATATGAAAATACTTTATGTGGCATCAGAGGCAATGCCGTTTGCTTCTTCCGGAGGACTCGGCGATGTGATCGGCTCTCTTCCTGCGGAAGTAAAAAAACAGCTTGGAGACAGTGCTGATGTAAGAGTCGTTATACCTATGTATCCATGTGTACGTGAAAGATTCGGCCCGGAGCTTTTCTTTGAAAAAGAAATATATATTCCTCTCGCGTGGAGACGGCAGTATTGCGGAATATGGAACTGCACGCGGGACGGCGTAAAATTTTATTTTACAGACAATGAATTTTATTTTAAAAGAAGTTCTTTTTATGGAAATTTTGATGACGGAGAACGTTTTGCCTTTTTCGGGCGTGCAGTAGTGGAGCTGATGAGCGCCGTTGGTTTTTATCCCGATATAATGCACGCTAACGACTGGCAGAGTGCGCTGTCGGTAATATATCTCAAACGTAAATATTACGGCATTCGGGAGTATTCAAATATAAAAACACTTTATACTATTCATAACATAGAGTATCAGGGACAGTACGGCTTTGAAAACATGGAAGATCTTTTTGATCTGTATGAATGGGACAGCGGCATTTTAGAATATGACGGCGATATAAATCTTTCCAAAGGCGCGATTGTATTGTCGGACAGGGTAAGCACCGTGAGCGAGCAGTATGCAAAAGAAATACTGACTCAGTATTATTCGCACGGACTTTCCCATATTCTTGAGGCATGTAAATATAAGATGTGCGGTATTGTCAACGGGATAGACACTGCATATTATGATCCGACGAACGATCCGTCAATACCGTATCACTATTCCGCCGAAAATATATCCGGAAAAGCAAAAAACAAGGAAGAGCTGCAAAGAATTTGCGGCTTTTCTGTAGGAGACAATGCACCTGTTATCGCTATGGTAACGCGGCTTGTTTCACATAAGGGATGCGATCTTGTATGCCGCGTTATAGATGAAATGCTGCAGAGCGATAATATCAGATTTATACTGTTAGGTACAGGCGACAGGGATTTTGAGAATTTTTTTCGCGGCGTAGCGGCACGTCATCCCGACAAATTCTGTGCGCGGATCGAATTTAATAAGGAGCTTTCAAAGCTTATATATGCAGGTTCAGACATGTTTTTAATGCCGTCACAGAGTGAGCCCTGCGGACTTGCACAGATGATTGCTTCGCGTTACGGAAGTATTCCTATAGTAAGGGAAACCG
>CALGZV010000280.1 GCA_937934385.1 uncultured Clostridia bacterium
TTTCTCTTAACATATTTTCAGTCAAGTACGGACAGAATATCATCTCCGAGCGGAGCGAGGCTCCGCCTGAGGATGCCGTTCATATGTGCGATTGCAACGCCGTAATTTACGACCGGGATTCCTGCACGTTCTGCGGCGTCGATGCGGTTCTGCATCTCACGCTCATTAAGCATACATCCGCCGCAGTGCATAACAAGTGAATATCTGTGATCGTCTGAAGAAAAATCCGGGAAATCTCTTCCGGAAGTGAAACCGAAATCCGGCTCTGCACAGCAGAAGCGCCTTATCATGGCGGGGAGCTTAACGGTTCCTATATCTCCGCACTGCCTGTGATGCGTGCAACCCTCTGAGATCAGAACGCGGTCTCCGTCAGACAGCTTTGACAGAGCAGATGCGCCGCGCACAAGCGCGTTAAGTCTGCCTTTATATCTCGCAAAAAGTATCGAAAATGAGGTCAGGGGAATATCATCCGGCGTGTCTCGCGCCACTCTTGCAAACGCCTGTGAGTCGGTTATTATGAGTTTCGGCTTTTCCGACAGACGTGAGAGCGTGCTTTTAAGCTCCGTATCCTGACACGCAACGACGGTGCAATGTATATCGAGAAGCTCGCGCAATACCTGTTGCTGAGGAAGAATTATTCTTCCCTTAGGCGCTGCGGCGTCTATCGGTATTACGAGAATGACGGTGTCTCCGCTGCTCAGAAGATCCGAGACTATAAACTTCTGCTTTTCGGAAGCGGATGCAAATTCTCCGAGTCTGTTTTTGATAGCTTCGATACCCTCTCCGGTCAGCGCGCTTGCATAAATTATGTTGCTTTCTTTAATTTCGCGTTTTTCCGAAAGATCGGCTTTGTTAAGCACGGTAATGTACGGCAGCTTTTTTTCTTCAAAAAGCGATATGAGTTCACGGTCTGCATCGGATCGCGGTTTTGTGCAGTCGGTGACGAGAACCGCTATATCTGTTTCATCGAGTATCTGCTTTGTCTTTTTTACGCGGAGACTTCCGAGTGAGCCGCTGTCATCGATTCCCGGTGTGTCGATTATGACGACAGGACCGAGAGGGAGTAGCTCCATTGCCTTTCTGACAGGATCGGTGGTCGTGCCGCCTACAGGAGATACTACAGAAAGTTCCTGCCCGGTGACTGCGTTTACTATACTCGATTTACCTGCGTTTCTGATCCCGAAAAATCCTATGTGTAACCTATCTGCGGATACAATATTATTGAGTCCCATTTTAAGCGCTCCTTTTATCAGAATCTGAAGTCTCTGCGGTTTGAGCTTTTTATGTCAGCAATGTTTTTCTCTGCTATAGCGCGGACTTTTTCGTTAGGTATGCGTGACAGCTCTTTTTCTATCACTTTGTAGCCCGTATATTTTGTTTTTTCGGATGCGTAGTCCTCGAGATATTCGCTGAGAGTCATAAGTGCATTCGGATGGCAGCAATTCAGTATCTGACCGTTTTTACACAGTGTCATGAATCGGTCGCCGGTGCGTCCCTCTCTGTAACATGCCGTACAGAATGACGGAATATGCCCGTTTTCCATGAGCCAGTGTACGACTTCGTCCAGCGATCTCTGATCGGAAACGTCGAATTGCTCGGTGTCGTGAGGACGTTCTTGCTCTGTGTATCCTCCTACTGATGTACGTGAACCTCCGCTGACCTGTGAAATACCGAGCCGGAGCAGTTTTGAGCGAACCTGTTCATTTTCTCTTGTTGAGATTATCATTCCTGTGTAGGGAACTGCAAGACGGATGCAGGCTGTGATTTTTTCAAATGTCTCATCATCTATTCCTCCGTCAAATTCGTCGGGATCGATGTCATCGGCGCGCTTTACTCTGGGGACGCTTATCGTGTGCGGACCTACGCCGTGAACCGCTTCAAGATGCTCTGCGTGCATCAGAAGTCCTGCAAATTCATATCTGTAAAGCTCGAGTCCGAAAAGAACTCCGAGACCGACGTCGTCGATTCCGCCCTCCATAGCTCTGTCCATTGCTTCGGTGTGGTAGTCGTAGTTGTGCTTCGGACCGGTCGGATGAAGTTTTAAATAACTTTCTTTATGGTATGTTTCCTGGAAGAGGATATATGTTCCTATTCCGGCGTCCTTAAGCTTTTTGTAGTTTTCGACAGTTGTTGCGGCGATATTGACATTGACGCGGCGTATATCTCCGTTTTTGTGGTGTACGCTGTATATGGTCTTTATGCAGTCGAGGATATACTCAATGGGATTGTTTACGGGATCTTCTCCCGCTTCGATTGCAAGACGCTTGTGTCCCATGTCCTGAAGTGCGATCACTTCCGCTTTTACTTCCTCTTGCGTCAGCTTTTTTCTCGGAATGTGTTTGTTTTTAGCATGATAAGGACAGTATACGCATCCGTTGACACAGTAATTTGAGAGATACAGCGGTGCAAAGATAACAATGCGGTTACCGTAGAACGCGAGCTTGATCTCCTGTGCTATTTTATACATGCGTTCGATCTTTTCGGGAATATCGCATGCAAGAAGCACGGAAGCCTCTCTGTGTGAAAGTCCTGAGCATACGCATCCGGTAGCTGTTTTTCTCGGACGTGCTTTTTCGAGTATAGCGTCGATAAGCTCGGTGTTATGTTTGTTTGCTTCGGCGTAAGCGAGAGTTTCCATGATTTCTTCATGGTTTATGAATTCCTCTGCCTTAAGTGATTTGGGATTGTAAACTGACATTTTTTGTTCCTTTCTTTGAGTCAGATCGCTCTTTCTCATCAGATATTTTTTATTACAAAGAAAACATGGATTTACATGTTTTCGGTTTGTACGGTTATTTAGTTGTATGACGTGTTAAAAGTAAATAAAGCAGCATGTTTGCTGAATATCGGTCTTTCTCAGTATTTCGTATATTTTAGTTGAATTTCCCGTCTTTATCTGCGCATGTCTCCTCTTGCGCAGACGACCTCGTATCCGATAGAGCGCATTCTCTCGGATAGCAGCGCTATCTTTTGGGCTGATTCCGCTCCGGATGAGATCTTACCGTTGTAGAGCGTGTATTTTTCTTTTGCTTCTGCAGGAGAGAGATTCGGCATTACTACATTTGCTCCTGACAGTATTCCTCTTTCTCTGCCGTCGGATGCGACCGTACCGAGCGCTGTTGTTGCAGGGAGAAGTACAGTCGGACATATCAGACGTATGACAGATAACAGAAAGCAGGTAAGCTCTGCCGAGCCTGCGGGATAATCCGAAAACGGAGTGTCTTTATGCGGGATAAAAGGACCGATACCGCACATGTCAGGCCGGAAAGAACCTATAAATGTTAGATCTTTAGCGATCTCGGCGGATGTTTGATAAGGCGAGCCGACCATAAATCCGCAGCCGACCTGGTACCCGATCGATCGCAGTGTTTTAAGACAGTTTATTCGGTTTTCGAATGACATTTCGGACGGATGAAGCTTTTCATAGTGGGGTTTGTCGGCGGTTTCATGCCTTAGAAGATATCTGTCCGCACCGGCGTTTTTTATAGCGCGGTAGCTTTCTTCGCTTCGCTCTCCGAGAGACAGCGTTACGGCACAGTCTGGATACAAGGATTTTATGCGTGATACGGTATTACATATAAATTCATCGCTGAAATGCGGATCTTCGCCGCCTTGAAGCACAAATGTGCGGAAGCCGAGCGAATAGCCGTCTTCGCAGCAGGAGAGTATTTCATCTGACGTCAGATGAAATACTCTCCTGCTGCATTTTGCATTGCTCCTTCTGATACCGCAATAAAGGCAATCGTTTTTACATACGTTTCCGATTTCGATGAGGCCGCGGATAAATACAGAATTTCCGTAAAAACGCTTACGCGTTTTCACTGCTTCATCTGCGAGAAGTATTGCGATGTCGCTGTCACGGCGGTCGATCAGATATTTGTATTCATCTTCTGCTACAGTTTTATTTTGTATCAGAGAAGCGATAATCCGGTGAAGGTCGTTATCCATCTTTTTTTACCGATGAAAGCGCTGTCTTTACGCTTATTCCGGGAAGATTTCCGATTTTTCCCGCAAGCGATGAAATAGTGTCCTGCGGAGCGTCTATCGCGATACTGATTATATTTATCTTTTTCTCACGGTAAGGTATTCCCATTCTTCCGATAATATAATTTCCGTAGGCGTGCAAAATATCGTTGAGCTTTTGTGCCGAATCTGAATTTTCAACAATAATGCTCATGACGGCAACTCTTGTTTCCATAAGTTTTCTCCTTTTTATTTTTGATTATATATTCCTGCCTGGTATTGTGTTACAGCTAATAAAAAATCCGTATCCGCAGAGTTGCAGATACGGCAGTACAGATATTGCAAAAAAGATGCAATATCTAAAAAGCTGTTCCGTACCTTTCACTCAGAAGCTGTCTTTATGTCAGGCTGGATATTTATTAAGATTAAGAAAGTAAGAATTATCCGAAATATTCATCGGAATTTGATAATTCATATTTCTGTATAGATATTATTTATAGCTCCGGTAAAATACCGGGATATGTTCCGGTATCACCTGTGAATTCTGATTGACTGTTGTGATGTAAAATATAACGTTTATGCCCTGTGCGCGCATGTTTTCGTAAAATATTATCATTCTCTCGCAGATATACGACGAGATCACAATTATATTTGAGTGCCCAGCGTAAAGAGACGGATCGGAAGAAGCACTGTCGAGCAGAGCTTCGAATCCGCACGAATATTCGGCGGGCAATGCAGCGAGAAGCCGCAGAGCGGAAAGGGTATCGGATCTTCCGCAATAGATCTGTGTAGCGGTTATCTGTTCATCCGTTTTTTCTTCGGAAAGCGCATATGCTCCGAAGCTTTCAAGCATCTCCGGCGGGCTGTTCATATATATTTTTACCGGAATATTCTCTGCGGCAATACTGTCAAGTATAGATGCGCATACGGTAATGCAGAGTTCGACAGAAGCGGAATTTCCGGCGACATGAGCAATCTGTTCAATTGTGCGCGACTGCATATTCATTATAATGTTGAAGGAATGCTTTCGCACAGGTTCTTCGGTATTTACGGTAAGCTCACCTGTTTTGGCGGAAAGCTTCCAGTTTATTTTGCTCATTGGATCAAGCTCGGTATACGGACGCGCACCGCACATCATAAGCGGGTCGGTAATAATGCTTTTGAGTACCGCATAGCTTCCGTCCGGAAGCTGAGACGATGTAAAATATGCATCGAGATCGACGGCGCGCGGAAGAACGGTGATA
>CALGZV010000281.1 GCA_937934385.1 uncultured Clostridia bacterium
GGTCGATCTCCTCCCCGAAAAATTCAACACGTATAGCAACATTCTTGCTGTTTGCAGGAAAAACCTCTACAGTATCTCCGCGCACACGGAATTTGTCACGCACAAGATTCATATCATTTCGGTCGTATGAGATAGATATAAGATGAGAAATAAACTCATCTCTTTCCATTGCCATTCCGGGACGTACGGCAAGAACGAGTTTCGAATATTCTTCCGGATCACCGAGAGAATATATGCATGAAACACTTGAAACGATAATAACATCGCGCCGTTCAAACAGTGCAGACGTTGCACTGTGGCGCAAGCGGTCGATTTCCTGATTTATGTCCGCCGTTTTTTCAATGTATCCTTTTCTATATACTGATCTTTGCCGGGAATATACGCTTCGGGCTGATAATAATCGTAATAGGACACAAAATATTCGACAGCATTATTCGGAAAAAACTCGCGGAATTCGGAGCATAACTGCGCCGCGAGCGTCTTGTTATGCGCAAGTACAAGAGTCGGCTTGTTTACTCCGGCAATTATATTTGCCATCGTAAAGGTTTTTCCGGAACCGGTAACTCCGAGAAGTATCTGATCCTTAAATCCGCCTTTAACTCCCTGTATAAGCTTTTCTATAGCCTGCGGCTGATCGCCGGTAGGCTGATACGGTGCTGTTAATTCAAAATGATCCATAGACAATCCGCCCCTTTATAATATCTTATAAACTATATAAACACAGGACAACTTTCAGATACCGTTTTCGGACGGTAAGCTATGCCGAAAATCCGACCGTTTCAGACTGAAAAATCCCCCGAAAAGAAACCGTATATATCGAACTGAAGCATTCATTTTAATATTTTTTTGTCAGACAATACTATTTTACCACATTTCGCTCAAAAGTCAATATTACTCATCATTATGCAGTCCGATATCCGGCAGGTAATAATTGCCGATGTATTGACATCGGAGCAATTTCATTTTATAATAAGCTCATACATAAATATTTTTCATTTTTAAATCTCAAAAAGGAGAAATTATATATGGAAATGACCCCGTTTTTTAAAAGTATAATCGACCAGGATCGCTGTGCTGTAGTAATTTGCGATCTCAGCCATAAGGTGATATATATGAATCCGGCAGCGGAAAAAAGATATGAAAAGCGCGGCGGAAAAGCTCTTATCGGAACAAATCTGCTCGCCTGCCACGGCAGTGCGTCCGCAGAAGCAATCGTCAAGGTCGTCGAATGGTTCGAAAAAAGCGCGGATAACAATATTATCTATACATTTCACAATGAAAAGGAAAACAAGGATGTGTATATGGTCGCGCTGAGAGACGATAACAATAAACTTATAGGATACTACGAAAAGCATGAATACCGAAATCCGGAAACTGAAACAAGATATTGTTTCCGCTAAAAGATATCTATAAAAATTACCCGTACCGAAGCCGTAATTACGGCTTCGGTACGGGTTTTATTGTGAAACAAGGTACGGGGCACCGCCCGCAAGCTTTGATTACGCCCGGCGGGTAGGGTTCTTACCTTTACAATGAATCTATATATCTGATAAGATCGTCAAATCCGCCGTGCGGATATAACGAAATATCAACATCTTTTTTATTTATCAGGCAATCGGTCAGAAGAAAGACCTTCATTCCGACAGCCGCGGCTGACATATCGTCTCTTACATCATTTCCGACCATAAGACATTCTTCGGTATGCAGACCTGCAAAAGCGGCAATATCCGAATAATATCCGGCAGAGGGCTTGCTGTACCTTGAATTCTCATAGGAAGTTACAAGCTCAAACTGAACAGGATCAAGTCCTGCCCAACGTATCCTGCTCTCCGAAGCGGTTATCGGGAAGATCGGATTCGTGGCAACTATAAGGCGGAACCTCTCCGAAAGCTTCGATACTATTCCGGAAACATCCGGATTGAATCCGCAGGTGTTTCTCACCGCGTCAAAACCTGTTTTATAAAACTCATCAAAAAGAGGTTTGTCAGAAAGCGACTGTTCACCGTATTCCTCTGTGAACACCTTCCAGAATACGGATTCGTTTGTGTTCTCTCCCGTATTCTTCATCATAGCAGCTGTACCTTTCCATACAGTTTCTACAAGGCGCTCCGGTTCATATCCGTGAGGCGCCATGCACTCGGCAAGCGCACCGAAATATGCCTTTACAAAAACATCCTGATCCTGCGGAAGCAGCGTTCCGTCAAGGTCAAATAACACAGCTTTTATCTTCATAAGCAATTATTCCTTTATATAGACAGATTCACGGCGGCAGGTATTTTACCGTTTATCTGCGGGAAGTTTTTCTTCAAACCGGTTCTTTCTTGTATCGGAGGGTATCTCAGTCGGATATTCTCCGTCAAAGCATGCGGTACAATAGCTTTTTTCTCCCGACGGACAAGCTATCTTCTTAACGCTGTCAACGCTCAGATAGCCGAGCGAATCAACGCCGATCATTTCAGCTATCTCCGAAACTGTATGCTTGCAAGCAATAAGCGAATCTTTTGAATCTATATCAGTGCCGTAATAGCAGGGATTCAGAAACGGAGGTGCGGATATACGCATATGTATCTCCTTTGCACCCGCGTCACGCAGAAGCTTTACGATCCTTGCGCTTGTCGTTCCTCTGACTATAGAATCATCTATAAGTACTATCCGTTTGCCCTCTATTACGCTGCGAATAGGGTTAAGCTTAATTTTTACCTTATCGACACGGCTCTCCTGTCCGGGAGATATAAATGTTCTTGCGACATACTTGTTTTTTATAAAACCGATCTCATACGGTATACCGGACTCCTTCGAATAGCCGACAGCCGCGTCAAGTCCGGAATCCGGAACACCTATAACAACATCTGCATCTACCGGATGCTCCTTTGCAAGAAATGCTCCCGCATTAGCTCTCGCGTCGTGGACGCAGTATCCGTCGATAACCGAATCAGGACGTGCAAAATATATATACTCGAATACACACATTTTGTGCGGCGCACGTCCGCAGTGATCGCGTATACTGTGTACCCCGTCCTTATCAAAAACGATAATTTCTCCGGGTTCAACATCGCGGATAAACTCAGCTCCGATAGCATCAAGAGCGCAGCTTTCGGAAGAAACAACATATCCGCCGTCCTGCATTTTTCCGTAGCAGAGCGGACGGAATCCGTTTTCGTCACGCGCTGCGATAAGCTTTGCAGGTGACATTATAACAAGAGAATATGCTCCGCGGATACGGTCCATCGCACGGTTTACAGCCTGCTCTATACTCGGCGCGCTGAGACGCTCCTTTGTAATAATATAAGAAATAACCTCTGTATCCGAAGTAGTATGGAATATAGAACCCTGCAATTCAAGTTCTGAACGAAGCTCGAAGGAATTTGTTATATTACCGTTATGTGCAAGCGCCATACGGCCTTTTATATGGTTAACTACTATGGGCTGTGCATTGCCGCGTTCATTCGAACCTGTGGTCGCATAGCGGACATGACCGACTACCATATTACCTTTTCCGAGATCTTTGAGCCTCTGAGGCGTAAAAACATCGTTCACAATACCGAGATCCTTATACGAACTGAAAACACCGCTGTCATTCACAACGATTCCGCACGATTCCTGCCCTCTGTGCTGCAAGGCATAAAGTCCATAATACGCAAAATCCGCGACATTGCAGGTCTCTCTTCCGTAAAAGCCAAACACTCCGCATTCTTCTCTTAACTGTGACATAATGCACCGCCATTTCCGGCCGTATCTCTCGAAATCGGTCTGTATTATTTTTTATATACGAAGTGCCGCAACGCGAAGCCCTGAATAAAAAGCAAGAACGCCGCTCTTATGCGGCGGCTCCGTTCCGATATCTTTATCCGATATCAATAAATGTTATTATAATTCAAAATTATCAGAATGTCAACATTATGTGCGCAATCTGACAATTTTTTTCAGAGCTTTTCCAATTGCATAAAATTTTTTTAACCGGAAAATAAATTTTGTTTTGTGAAATAAATTATCCTATTTGAAGGCAAATAAACAAAATATTAAAATCATACTGATAGGCTTTACCAGTATGATTTTAATTACTATCTTTAAAAACGCGAATTACTCAACCGAAACTTTCTCTGATTCATACGAAGGCATCCCATTCTGCCTAATCAAAGTTTCGGGAACGTGCGGAACAGTATCCGGCTCGTATGTATAGCCGACAGGATAAACGGCAATAGCCTGCGCCCACATACTTTCAAACGCCCTCTCAGTCACGTCTGCCTCATAGAAAACATTTTTTCCGACAAGCGGATCGTTAAAATAATACCCCTCACTGTCATAGCCGACAAGCACCATACAGTGTACAGGACGTATTAATCTATATTTCTGCCCGTTTTCGGGATTATACCACTCTGTTACGTATTCATAAACCTCGTCCATATTTTCGGTAGCCCAGACGATAAGCGGTATTCCGCGGCTTATATAGTCTGAACATAGCTCCATAAGTCCATAGCCGTAAAGAACATCTATTTCAAATTTATTCCGGTCAACGAACTTATCAAAAGCAAGCTCTATAGCAGGCGCAAAACAGTAAGTCCCGGAATCATCTGTCGGATATCCGTTATAATATACCCACGGACTGTATCCGTAACGCAGTCCCGATACATATTCGTCAAAAACAAACCAGTCATAGTCGAGATATTCGTTTATAAACCGCTTTACGGTCATATTTATACCGGCATAATTAAGCGCCATAACCGCAGAAACACTCTCGCATCCGTTAGGATAAGTCTCGCCCTGCATAATGATCGGAACATCAAGTAAAACTGAGTCCCGGCACTCGCGGTAAACGGTCACGGCAACTCCGTATATTCCCGTGTTAGCTTCATCGCCTGAAAAGTCTTCATCCGCCTGAACATATATCACCGCCTTGCCGCAGGAATGTGCGGTAACAGTTCCGTTTTCATCCACAGACGCTACCGAGATGTCGGTAGAAACAAAGCTTTCACCGTCAGTCGGAGATACGCCGATTTTATATGTCTGTCCCGGATTAAGCCTGATCCTTTCAGACGGAAGATATACAAACTCATTATATACATCGTCCTGCGAACGTGCATGATCGTCGCCGGACACATTTTTAAGAACATTGATTACGGGGGTAGACTTCGCATCGCCTATCGGGGAAACAAGAATTTCTCCGCCCGAGCGATACAGCATTATAAAATATCCGGCAAACACGGCAAGCGCCATGAGCGAAACCGCCGTAATCAAAACAGCAAAGGCAGTCTGCACCCTTGAGAGCTGTGATTCCCTTGTTCTTTTTACCCTCATAATGGCTTGCAGTCAGTTTCTGAATACTATGCTGCCGTCGTCAGACATTTTCTCGACCATAGCAAGCGACTCGATCCGTATGCCTTTTTCGCGCAGCATATCTCCGCCGCCCTGAAAGCTTTTTTCTATCATTATTCCGGCGCCTGCGACAGAAGCTCCTGCCTGCTCGGCAATGGATATAAGTCCGACAAGCGCGTGACCGTTTGCAAGAAAATCATCGACAATAAGCACACGGTCATCAGACGTAATATAATTTCTGTCAACAACGATCGTATATGTCTTTTTGTGCGTGAAAGATTCTACGGAAGCCTTATAAAGATTATCCGAGATATTTAAAGTCTTATTCTTTTTTGCAAATACTACGGGAACGTCAAAATACTGCGCCGCAATACATGCAATAGCTATACCTGACGCCTCTACTGTGAGTATCTTCGTTATATTCTCGTTACCGAAAAGACGGTAAAGCTCTTTCCCGGCCTCAGAAATAAACTTTATATCTATCTGATGGTTAAGAAAAGAATCCACTTTAAGCACACCGCCCGGATATACCCGTCCGTCCTTAAGTATTCTGTCCTCCATAAGTTTCATTTTATATCCCCTCCGTTAACAGCTAAGCTTTTATAAAGTCATTTTTCGTTATAGTTATATCAGCTGCAGGAATCAGTCGAGTTTAGTCCTTGCAACACGTCTGCGCATTTTGAAAAGATCGATTAGCATAAGGAAAACATCGCGCCAAAGACGGATTTTCGATTCACGGTGATTTATGATCTTAACAGGCAGTTCGCCGATCTTCATTTTATATCTTCCGGCAAAAAGTATTGCCTCAAAATCAAATGCGAAACCGTCGGTCTCGGTATGCGAAAATATTTTTTTCGCCGCCGATGCGCGAAACGCCTTGCAGCCGCACTGAGAATCACTCAGTTTAAATCCGCCCACCGCACACAAAAATTTTATATATACCTTTGACGCGAGTCTGCGTATAAAGGTATATCCTTCATAACCGTCTCCCGAAAGGTTTCTCGAACCGATAAAAATATCTTTTTCCGGATTCTCCGCAAACGCCTGTGCGAAACTTCCGATAACATCGGTTCCGTATGCGAGATCCGCATCGGTAAACATTATAACATGTCCGTCCTCCGGATCATCTCCAGACGCATCGAGCATAGCGCATCTGACCGCGCATCCCTTCCCGCGGTTTTCTGGATATCCGATCACCCGCACATTTTCAAGTCCGAGAGAATTTACCGTCTCCGCACTTCCGTCGGTACTTCCGTCATCGGAAAAAAGTATTTCATATCTGTCAAAAAGTCCCTGATCATAAAAAGCCTTCATGCTTTCGGAAAGAGTCCTGGCAGTATCCGCAATAATAGACGCTTCATTATACATAGGTATGCAGAGCGTAAATTTATCTATCTTTTTCATAACATTCTCCGAATTTTTCGAATATAACTTGATAATATAAAGTAAATAAGCTAATTTTATAATATCACTTTTCGGCAAAAAAATCAACAGAATAGCCAAAATTTCAGGTAAAAATAAATAGCGGTCACTTCAAACATTCACACAAAACATAAAGCATTAATCTCCTCCGGACAAAAGCGGTATGAAAATTTCCAAACGGTATAAATAAACCTGTCACACCGAAGCCGCTTAGAACCGAAAAAAGGGTGCGCAGTCATTATTCTGCACACCCTGAATCACTACTCTTCTATATGCTCCATACCCTGGCTTATTATTGTCCTTACATGCTCATCTGCAAGCGAATAAAACACTGATTTTCCGTCTCTTCGGCTTTTTATAAGCTTGTTCCTGCGAAGAAGCGCCAGCTGATGCGAAACGGCAGATGACGTCATTCCGAGCGCCGCCGCAAGATCGCACACACAAACCTCCGCCTCAAGCAGAACAAACAGTATGCGCATACGCGTTGAATCTCCGAATACCTTAAAAAGTTCGGCAAGATCATACAGCTTTTCTTCTGCGGGAAGCTGATTTCTTACGACCGACAGCAGTTCCTCATGTATCTCTTCCGAATCGCAATGTTCGTTTTCATAATCAAAATCAACCATTTTTTACTGTTCCTTTCATCACAGGCGCTTTAACTCCGAGAGCGCGAACGGCATTGAACACCGCAAGCACCATAACTCCAACGTCGGCAAATACCGCCGACCACATTCCCGCAGCACCGACTGCTCCGAGAACAAGGCATGCAAGCTTTATGCCTATTGCAAAATAGATATTTTCATAAACTATTCCGATACATTTCCGTGCATGCTTTATCGCAGTTGCGATCTTCATCGGATCGTCGTCCATAAGTACAACGTCGGCTGCCTCTATCGCAGCGTCCGAACCGAGCGCTCCCATTGCGATTCCTACGTCAGCACGTGCAAGCACGGGGGCATCGTTTATACCGTCTCCCACAAAAGCAAGCTTTGAGCCGGAATTCGACTCAGCAAGCAGCGACTCGACCTTTTCAACCTTGTCGGACGGCAAAAGCTCGCTCAGCACCTCGTCAATTCCGAGCATCTGTGCAGCATGCTCTGCCGCACTTGCTCTGTCTCCGGTAAGCATGACCGTTTTTGATACGCCGGAATCTCTAAGCGCCTTCACCGCGGAGACAGCATTCGGTTTGAGCATATCGGTGATAAGTATATGCCCTGCGTAGCTTTCTCCTACAGCGACATGAACGACCGTTCCTGCATGGCCGCATTCCTTATATTCTATGCCGAGCATGCTCATAAGCTTTGAGTTTCCGACCGCGACCTCTGTTCCGTCGACCTTTGCCGTAACTCCGTGTCCGCCGATCTCCTTTGTGTCGGAAACTCGTGAGCGGTCGATCGGCTTACCGTATGCGCGGCGCAAACTTCCGCTTATAGGATGGCTTGAAAATGATTCGGCAAGCGCGGCATACTCTATTATACTATCGTTATCTATAGTACCGTGGTGTATACCTGCAACCTCAAAAACACCCTGAGTCATTGTTCCCGTTTTATCAAATACGACCGTTTTTACCTTTGACAGCGTCTCCATATATCCTGAGCCTTTTATAAGTATCCCGGCCTTTCCCGCTCCGCCGATCCCGGCAAAAAATGTCAGAGGAATGCTTATCACAAGCGCGCACGGACAGCTTATTACAAGAAATGTAAGCGCACGGTAAATCCAGTCTCCCCATTCGGTCGAAGTACCGAAAAAGAACATGCGGACAAGCGGAGGAAATACCGCAAGGACAAGAGCGGCAGCACATACAGCCGGTGTATATATCCTTGCAAAGCGCGATATAAATGCCTCCGGACGAGATTTTTTCGTTCCGGCATCTTCGACAAGCTCCAGTATTTTCGAAACGGTAGATTCACCGAACGGACGCAGCGTCTTTACATGTATAACACCTGTAAGGTCTATACAGCCACTTATTACCTCATCTCCGACCGAGAGCATCTGCGGAACGCTCTCACCCGTCAGCGCGCCTGTATCGACAGACGCAGAACCTCCGACTATAATTCCGTCGATCGGTATTCTTTCTCCGGGAGAAACGACGATCACGGTTCCGGTCTGAACTTCCTCGGGATCGACCGCGGTAAGCGAACCGTCTACGTTTTCTATATATGCCCTGTCCGGTCTTATATCCATAAGCGCTCCGATATTACGGCGGCTTTTACCGACAGCGTAGCTTTGAAAAAGCTCCCCGATTTGGTAAAACAGCATGACCGCAACACCTTCGGTATATTCTCCGAGAACAACTGCGCCTACCGTCGCGATCGCCATAAGAAAATTTTCGTCAAACGGCTGACCGCGTACAATTCCCTTGAAAGCCTTTATAAGAATATCATATCCGATAATAAGGTACGGCACTGCATAAAGCAAAAGCTTTATAACTCCATCTGCAGGAATAAAATGAAGCAGTGCCAGCATAACTGCCGAGACAATTATACGTATCAGCGTCTTTTTCTGTTTTCTTTTCATATATTTATCCTCCGCCGCAGGTCTGCATATACGGCACATTCATAATACAACTCTGAAATATGCCGAAACAAAACTTTAATACGCACCAAACATATCTACATTTTGAATATACAAACCGTTTTACTTAAACACCTATATCATATATATATTTCGCAATCGTCTTCAACACACTTGCATGCCTTTCGGACCGCTTTCATTACAGTTTTTTCATCCGCGCCTTCTTCAAATTCAACCGACATTTTAAGCAGCATAAAATTTACTGATGCATCCGCAACTCCATCTGTCTTCTTCGCGGCATGAGCCATTTTTTCGGCACAGTTAGCGCAATCAACTTCAATTTTATAACTCTTTTTCATGACAAATCTCCTTTTCCGTAATAATAAATTTTATTTTAACAGGCTGAACTCAGCCCTTGATCTCAGTCAATCAATTGAACAATTGTTCAATTGATTGACTACATTATACGCTGCCTGAAATCATTTGTCAACACCTTTTTGAAAAATTCAAAAAATTTGCCGAACTTTCCGATATTATAATAAGCGCTCAAACATGAGCAAAACAGCAATATGGGATAATTTATCAGACTTTATAAAATAATCCGCAAAATATCTGTGCGATACAAAAATACGGAGCGAATACTCTTTTCAGAATATCCGCTCCGCAAACATATCTTATTTATTATTCCCATCCGATCCGGCGTCAGATCCTCCTGATCTGCCTGTAACCGGGCATGTTCCGTCTTTTTTCAAGAGACGGCTGTCTTCCGCGCCTTGCCGAAGGCAGGCGCTGCAATCGCCGCAGCATGAACCTTTTCGCTTTTTGCGCCTTAAAATATATACAAGATCGGCAGCAAGAGCGATCACAATAACCGCAAGTATAATAATATTGATAATATCCATTAAGCAATTCCCGCAAGTGTTCCTATAAGATAAACTATTCCGGCAAGCAGCCACGCTATAACACACTGTCCGATTACGATTCCTGCAGCCCATTTTCCCCCGAGTTCACGTCTGATCGCAGCAATCGCAGCAACACACGGAGTATAGAGCAGACAGAATACGAGTAATGACAGTGCAGAAAGCGGTGACAGTACCGCGTTTACACCCGACGCTCCGAAAAGCACCGACAGCGTCGATACGACGCTCTCCTTTGCCATGATTCCCGCAATAAGTGCCGTAACGATCCGCCAGTCTCCGAAGCCAATAGGCTTGAACAGCGGCGCAGCAAATCCGGCAACTACCGCAAGAATACTGTTCTGCGAATCCGAAACAACGTTAAGATGAAAATCAAAGGTCTGTAAAACCCATATTACTATAGACGCTGCAAAAATAACGGTAAACGCTCTCTGTAAAAAGTCTTTTGACTTATCCCACAGAAGCTGTGCAACATTTTTTGCCCCAGGCATACGGTAGTTCGGAAGCTCCATTACAAACGGAACCGCCTCGCCTTTGAATGCCGTATTCTTTGATATAAGCGCGACCAGTATACCTGCGGCGATACCGAGAAAATACAGACCGACCATCATAAGTCCGCTGTACTTCGGAAAAAAGACAGAGACAAAGAAACCGTATATCGGAAGCTTCGCTGTACAGCTCATAAACGGCGTGAGCATTATTGTCATCTTTCTGTCACGCTCAGACGGCAGAGTACGGCTTGCCATTACGCCCGGAACGGTACATCCGAATCCAATTAGCATCGGAACGATACTTCTTCCAGACAGACCTATTTTTCTGAGCAGCTTGTCGGTAACAAATGCAACGCGCGCCATATAACCGCTGTCTTCGAGCAGCGAGAGAAAGAAAAACAGTGTTACAATTATAGGTATAAAGCTGAGAACGCTTCCGATACCCGCAAAAATACCGTCTATGATAAGCGAATGAAGCACTTCGTTTACACCCGCCGATGTAAGCACACCGTCAAGAACTGCGGTAAGCTTATCTATGCCGATCTCAAGCAGATTCTGCAAAGCAGCCCCGATCACATTAAATGTGAGCCAGAACACAAGAGCCATAATACCGATAAACGCCGGAATAGCAGTATATTTTCCTGTAAGAACCTTATCTATTCTACGGCTGCGTTTATGCTCCTTACTCTCCTTCGGTTTAACGACCGTATGCTCGCAAAGCATACTTATAAACGAAAAACGCATATCAGCGATCGCAGCCGCACGGTCAAGCCCTCTCTCTTCCTCCATTTGAAGAATAATATGCTCGACCATTTCTTTTTCATTCCCGGAAAGATTAAGCGCGTCCTCTATAAGCTGATCTCCCTCAACAAGCTTACTTGCAGCAAAACGTACCGGAATACCGGCAGCGTTTGCATGATCCTCAATAAGATGCATGATTCCGTGCAGGCAGCGATGCACCGCTCCGCCATGCTGTTCTTTACCGCAGAAATCTGTTCTTCCCGGACGCTCCTGATACTGTGCCACATGCAGAGCGTGGCGAACGACCTCATCGACTCCCTCATTTTTAGCCGCCGAGATCGGAACGACCGGAATACCGAGCATCTCCTCCATAGCGTTTATAAGCACAGTACCGCCGTTACCGCGCATCTCGTCCATCATGTTAAGCGCGAGAACGATCGGAACGTTAAGCTCCATAAGCTGAAGCGTCAGATAAAGATTTCGTTCTATGTTCGTCGCATCGACAATATTTATTATGCCCGTAGGTTTTTCATCTATTATAAACTGCCGTGAAACGATCTCCTCGCTTGTATACGGAGAGAGCGAATATATTCCCGGAAGATCGGTCACCAGTGTGTTTTCTTTTCCCCGGATAGTTCCATCTTTTCGGTCCACCGTTACTCCCGGAAAGTTACCCACATGCTGACTGGATCCGGTCAGCTGATTAAACAGTGTGGTTTTTCCACAGTTCTGATTCCCTGCAAGTGCAAATGTCAGCACCTCTGTATCCGGCAAAGGATGTTCCGTTTCCTTCTCATGATATTTACCACCCTCTCCAAGTCCCGGATGGGGGATTA
>CALGZV010000282.1 GCA_937934385.1 uncultured Clostridia bacterium
TTACATATACAGAATGTCAAAATGATTACAGAGCTTTTACTGAAACAGTTGGCACAGCTTACAGACAAGTATTCTCTTTCAGAAGCGGATATTGCTTTAATCAGCATGGCTTCAGCAATACATGATGTTGGAAAAATTTCCATTCCGGAAGAAATTTTAAACAAGCCCGGCAGATTGACTGCGGAAGAGTTTGAAGTAATGAAGACACACACGGAAATCGGATCAAAGATGCTGTCTGATCTTCCGATCGAGCAGTTTAATTCTCCGCTTGCGAAAGTTGCTTATGAAATATGCCGATGGCATCATGAAAGATATGACGGCGAGGGCTATCCGGATGGATTAAAAGGAGAGGAAATTCCCATTGCCGCGCAAGTGGTCGCACTGTCCGATGTATATGACGCATTAACAAGTGAGCGGTGTTATAAAAAGGCATTTTCACATGATGAAGCGTTAATAATGATTCTGGATGGAAAGTGCGGTGTATTTAACCCCATTTTGCTGCAGTGTCTGACCGGGATTTCGGACAGACTGAAAAGGGCGTGTGCAGATACAGGTCTGAATCAGGAAACAGAAAAGGTTAGATACATAAAAAATGAAACAGAGCATGACAGATCGTCTTATCTGAATAAACAGGATATGCCGTTAGCTCAACCGGAATATATGCAGTTATTATATGTTGATCCATTAACCAAAGTTTATAATCGCCGCTATTTTAAGGAGTATATCCGGGATATTTCTGAGATTAAAGCGGTTGCATTAATAGATGTTGATGGCCTCAAACAGATCAATGATGATTACGGGCGAGAGGCTGGCGATCTCGTGTTACAGCGCACCGCACAGATGCTTTTATCGCTGATACGAAGAAATGATCATTTGATTCGCTATGGAGGCGATGAATTTTTGATCGGATTTAACAGTATGGCGAAACATGCGTTTGGAGCAAGACTGGAAGAGATCCGAAAGAGCCTTGATGCACTGACAGTCGATAAGTATCCCCGGCTGCATATGTCGGTAAGCGTAGTCGGAATTTACGGTACGGGGAAACCGGAGGAACTATTTAATATGGCAGGTAATATGTTGAATGAATCAGGAAAAGCCCAAAATAAAGTAACGCTGTATTTTCCTGATGATAATCAGGGTAGTGCGGGCAGCATCTAAAACAGGAGGAAGCGACCATGAATGTAAAAGATTGCTATATGAAATTCGGCGGGGATTTTGACGGGGTAATGGGCAGATTACGGCGTGAGCAGCTGGTGGAAAAGTTTTTATATAAATTTTTGGATGACAAAAACTTTGATCTTTTTAAAGCTGCTATGGAGGCGCAGGATTATGATGAAGCGTTGAGAGCCGTTCATACACTGAAAGGAATATGCCAAAATCTTTCCTTCACCGATTTATATGAAAGCAGCAGCCGGATAACCAATGCGCTGAAAGAAAAGAATTACAGCGAAGCGATGGATACGGCGCCTCAATTATCCAAAGATTATTACCAAATCATCCATGCTGTTGAAGAATATAAGGGTTCTGCGGAGGGATGAGGTCAATGGGACGCGGTAAAAATAAAAATCACACAACACGTTTTTTAATATACAGCTTTGTCGGTTTGATAATTTTCAGTATTTTTTCTTTCAGCTTTCTTGGACTTTATATGACGAAAAAAAGCCATGAGGCTTTTTACGAAATAGGGAAAATCTATATGTCCGGAATGAGCGAACAAATATCAAGTCATTTTGAGTCCGTTATTAAACTGCGTTTCAATCAGGTAAGCGGACTTGTGTCTGTTGTGCCATCAGTTAATCGTGATAAAGAGGCTCTGTATGAGGAGCTGGTTTACAGGGCGAGTGTCAGGGGTTTTGACTATTTAGCTCTTTGTTCTTCTGACGGAAACTTTGAAACGTTATATGGACATTTAATAGAGCCGCTTAATCCGGAACCCTTTGTAGAAGCGCTGGCTCGGGGAGAGCAAAGAGTTGCCATCGGGGTTGATTCCGACGGAAATGAAGTTGTGTTGTTCGGTGTTGATGCTGATTATCCTATGGCAGACGGTAGTAAAAGTACCGGACTGGTAGCGGCAGTTCCGTTGAAATACATTACCGATTTCCTCGCCTTGGACAAAGAAGATCAGATGCTTTCATTTTGTATTATCAGAAATGATGGCAGCTTTGTTATAGATAATTCCCATATTGGTTTTGGAGATTCTTCACAGCGTCTGCCGGATCTGCTTGGCGCGTATGATAATTCAGATGCGGCGTACTCTGCCGAAGCGTTTGATTACGCCCTGAAAAATAATCGTTCGTATGTTTCATCCATTGAGATTAATGGTGAGGAACAGACTCTTCACAGCATCCCTTTGTCCCACTCTGAGTGGAATCTGATATCGATCATGCCCTACAATCAATTAAACGGTGTATTGGATATGTTAAACATTCAGCGTACGAAATTCACGGTGTTGGCTTGTCTGTCTGTTTTGAGTTTTATGATGCTGATTTTCATCGGATATTTCCGTATGACTGCTTCGCAATTGCATGAGCTGGAAGAATCCCGCCGAGAGGCAACCGAGGCGAGCAAAGCAAAGAGTGAATTTTTAGCGAATATGAGTCATGATATCCGAACGCCTATGAATGCTATTGTAGGCATGACCGCCATAGCTACGGCACACATTGATGATCTGGAACAGGTAAAGGGCTGTCTCAGGAAAATTGCACTGTCAAGTAAGCAATTGCTGGGGTTGATCAATGACGTTTTGGACATGTCTAAAATTGAGAGCGGTAAGATGACGTTGTCAACAGAAAATGTTTCTTTAAAAGATTTGTTTGATGGAGTTATCAGTATTATGCAGCCTCAGATCAATACCAAAAAGCAAAGTTTTGATGTACATATTGAAAATGTGGGAACGGAGAATGTGTGGTGTGATGGCGTACGCTTGAATCAGGTTTTATTGAATCTTTTGTCCAATGCGACAAAGTATACGCCGGAGGGCGGAATGATACGACTGTCCCTTTTTGAGGAGAACTCTCCTAAAGGAGAGAATTATGCCCGAATGCATATTATCGTCAAAGACAATGGCATCGGTATGACGCAGGAATTTTTGAAAAAAATATACGAATCCTATAGCCGTGCTGACGGCAATAGGATTCACAAAATTGAGGGAGCAGGTTTAGGAATGGCGATTACAAAGTATATTGTGGATGCCATGGAAGGTACTATTGATGTGCAAAGCGAGCCGAATAAAGGTACTGAATTCCATCTTGTGTTTGACTTTGAAAAAGCTCCTTCTCTGGAAGTGGATATGGTTCTCCCGGCTTGGAATATGCTGGTGGTTGACGATGACGAATTTTTGTGTAAATCTACAATAGAAGTGCTGAAATCATTCGGAGTAAATGCGGACTGGACGCTGAGCGGAGAAACGGCGATTGAAATGGTGGTCGGACATCATAAAAGAGGGGATGATTATCAGATTATTCTGCTGGACTGGAAGCTGCCCGGTATGAACGGGATTCAGGTAGCAAAGGAGCTTAGACGCTATTTGGGAAAAGAGCTTCCGATCCTCTTGATCTCGGCGTATGATTGGAGCGAATTTGAAACAGAAGCAAGGGAGGCTGGGATCAATGGTTTTATTTCCAAACCTCTGTTCAAATCTACGCTGTTTTATAATTTGCGTAGATACATGGGAATGGAAGAATCTCATTTTCAGATTCAGGAACAGGCTAAGGAGTTGTCGGGACATCGTATTTTAATTGCCGAGGACAATGAGATTAACTGGGAAGTTGCAAGTGAATTGCTGTCCGATTTGGGGTTGGAATTAGAATGGGCGGAAGACGGCCTGGTGTGCCTTGAAAAATTTGAAAAATCACCTGCCGGATATTATGATTTGATTCTAATGGATATCCGTATGCCGCATATGACAGGATATGAGGCTACGCAGGCAATCCGTAGATCAAGCCATCCGGATGCGTCATCTGTTCCGATCATTGCCATGAGCGCAGATGCTTTTTCTGACGATATACAGCGCTGCCTGGATTGCGGCATGAATGCCCATGCGGCTAAACCTATCGATATTATGGAAATCGCGAAACTGTTTGAAAAATATTTAAAGTAAAGTGAATCAACCTCCAAGTCTGAACCTTTTGTGTTTGACAGGAGGTTGATTTTATGTTTGTAAAGGATATTTTACAGGTATAATATATCCATTTTATTTTGAAACAAAACGTTCACCGTTTGACTGACGGCGGGCGTTTTTAATTGTTGACACACCTATTTGTTTGTGATATACTGAAAAACAATATAAATGCCTTATAATGCGGAATAGAAAAGCCGCAGCGGGTCGAAAATAATATATAAATATGAAAAAATACACATGAAGATCCCGCCGGGCGGAGAGAAAGGTTTCGTTTTAATGGCAGAGAAATATAAAGATAACGACAGAGCATATGACGCATTTTCGAATAATACAGAAGATTCGGCGGCCGATATTATGCGCGGGCGTATTATGGAAGCTGTGCTTTCGCCCGGGTATAAGCCATGTACGCCCGATGAACTTGCGGCGTTCATGCTTCTATCGGAGGATGACGAGCGCGCATTCAATGAAGCAGGATACCGCCTGGAAAATGAGGGCAGAATTGTTCGTCTGAAACGCGGACGAATTGCTGCGACCGAAAATTCTTCATATATTCGCGGTATATTCCGCGCAAATGCTAAAGGTTTTGGATTTGTTACACCGGAGGAAAGCTTTTCATCGCGTGTCAGCGGAGATCTGCATATTTCAGCCGGGAGGACGCTCGGAGCTGTCAGCGGAGATACTGTTCTTGCTGCTGTTACAGGAAGAGCTTCGGATTCCAAGAACCCTGAAGGCGATGTAATTCGTATTATTTCTCGCGGAATTACCGAGCTTATCGGAACGGTAGAACCGATTCCGCGTTTTCCGCAGAGCGCCAGGCGCGGAACAGGGATGTGCGTGCGTCCGGACAAGCCTATATATCCTTTTCTTGTTTTGCTTGATGACGGAGGTGATACGCTTCCGCATATCGGTACAAGCGTCAGCGTAAGACTTACCGAATATCCTGATTATTCAGGCTATGCAAGCGGAGTTATAACCGAGGTGTTCGGCAGAAGCGGCAGTACTGATGCTGTATATGCTTCCATTATGTACGAATACGGTTTAAGCACAAAGGACGGAGGAGGCTTTTCTGACGAGCTTATCGGTGCGGCGAAGGCTATTTCCGAAAGGGGAATAGTATATGATGATGCAGAAAACCGTACCGGGGGAGATATTGACGGACGGCGCGACCTGAGAACCGAGCTTATTTTCACTCTTGACGGAGCTGATGCTAAGGATCTTGATGATGCGATAAGCGTCAGACGTGACGGTGACGGTTTTGTTCTCGGTGTTCATATCGCCGATGTTTCTCACTATGTTTCTCCGGGATCGCCGCTCGACAATGAGGCACTTACCAGAGGAACAAGCGTTTATCTGACCGACCGTGTAGTCCCCATGCTTCCTCGCCCTATCTCGAATGGCATATGCTCACTCACTGCCGGTACAGACAGACTTACACTGTCTGCAATTATGCATATAGACCGTGACGGAAATACAGTTCAGACCGAGCTTTGCGAGAGTGTTATCCATTCCTCGCTCAGAGGCGTTTACAGTGAGTTTAATGATTTTATACAAAACGGAAGTGATTCGGAATATGCCGATAAGTATTCTGTTTTAGGCGATATGGCGGACGTATGTACAGAGCTGTACAGCATATTGGAGAGAAGAAGCCGGTCGCGCGGCGCGCTTGAACTCGAAACTTCGGAAGCAAAAATTTTGCTGGGAGCGGACGGCGCTCCTATAGACATTAAGGTATGTGACCGCGGAATAGGCGAGCGCATGATAGAACAGTTTATGTTATGCGCTAATGAAGCTGTAGCTACTGAACTTTATTTTCGTGATATGCCGTGTGTTTACCGTATCCATGAGGACCCGTCTCCGGAAAAAATACGTGCATTCACAGTTTTCGCTCATAATCTCGGACTCGATATATCTCCGCTCAGAGCTAAAAAGATATATCCGACCGCTATATCAAACGTACTTGCTCAGGCTTCCGAGCGTGAGATCGGCGGAGTTGTGTCGTATGTATTGCTTCGTTCGCTGATGAAAGCTCGATACAGCGATAAATGCTCTCCGCACTTCGGACTTGCTATTGATAAATACTGCCATTTCACATCTCCTATAAGACGTTATCCCGATCTTGCAGTACATCGGTTTGTAAAGGCAATGCTCCGCGGTGAAATGTTCGGCGAGAGACTTGCTTCGGCGGAAAAATTTGCTGCTAAGGCGGCAGAAATGTCAAGTGATAATGAACTGCGTGCTGTTTCGGCAGAGCGCGCGGTAGACGATCTTTTTAAGGTCAGATATATGAGTTCGTATGTAGGCGAAACATTTGACGGGGTTGTAAGTTCGGTAACTTCATTCGGAATGTTTGTTGAACTGCCGAATACATGCGAGGGACTTATTCCGCTCACATCTATGGACGGATATTTTATATATGATGAAGTCACTCTTACACTGTCGTGCGGTAATAAAATATTTCATCTCGGGGATAAGATTACCGTAAAGCTTATCTCAGCGGACGTTGTCCGCAGAAAACTTGAATTTGAACTTATCGGCGACGTAATGAAAACGTCTGAAAGCCGCACAGACCATAAAGATAACGCCGCCTGTGATTTTTCAGGGCGACGTGGCGGAAGATACGGACGCAAAAAGGTTCCGTCTGATCATAAGAAGCCGTCGGAACGCAGGCGAAAAGGTGCAGGGAGACGGAAAAACAGTTCTTCCGGAAGACGCAGACGCCGCTGATTCCTTTTAAAGCTGCTCCGTCTCTTCGGCTTCAAACGATATAGTTCCGAATGTATTATCTGTTTCGATTCGGCTTTCATCTGCGTAAGACATGTTTTCCGGATTTACCGAATCTGTATGGGTATCAGGCTTGTGACCGATAAGCGTATAAATTCCGACTACGCATGCCATCAGCGCGCATGCGGACAGGACATATGAAACAGGATTCTTGCATTTCCCAATATTTTTTTTCATGCGGCATACCTTCCTTTGTGTTATATCCTGTGATGTATCATTCTCAGTGTTATATAAAAATATACATTATGGAAGTATATAAAACAAAGGTAATGGTTTCCCGCTTTATGCGCTGATTTTGAAGCTGCCGTGAAAACGGCTGAACGGAGAGTTTTATGGAAGAGAATAAAATATCAAAAAAAATAAGGGTTGAGACTTCATCACGGGTATGCAATCTTGAATTTGAAGATGCGGTGAACGACCGGCTTGAAAACCGTACCCGTGCGGAATACCGCCGCCGTGCATATGAGGAATGGATAGATTCGATTCCGTCTGAATATCCGGGAGAGACGTCGGACAGAGCGTCGTATAAATCTGAAGATACAGCGCTTGACAAATTTATAAAAAATCTTTCGGCTGAGCTTCCGGATTCGGTTGAAAGGATAGAATCAAATTCTGCAGGAACAATAAATATTGTTCCTGAGGAAAACGGCAGAAGCAGGATAGATGTCGAATACGATGAAAGCGGAATGCTTGGAATGGATTGCAAAACTGTCGTTACATTTGAGAGGGAATCTCCCGGATGCATAACTGTATACAGAACGGGAACCGCTGGTGCGTCACTTGTTTTTGACAGCTCGACTCCGCGCGTTTACTGTATGTACGATACTCCGGCAGGACAGATCGGTATGGGTGTTCTGACACATAGAATACGGAATACTGCGCCGGAATTGCTCGACGGAGCAGAAAGCGGTGAAATCGTGCTGGACTATACTCTCGAACTCGGCGGCGTTAAGGCGGAATATACTCATCTTGAACTTAAGCTTACGGTTTGTGAGGAGTGAATTTCGGTCAGCCTGAAATGAATATCAGAAAATCTGCCGGGGACAACACGATGGAAGGTTTTATTTCACTTGTCAGGGTATGAAAAAACGTATTTTAAAATATATTTATTATTGAAAAAAATATTTTTCTGTGATACAATAAAAATATACATATCGTAATAAGGAGTAAAACCTATGAAATGCTATAACTGCGGATATGAAAGCCGGGACGATTTTGCTTTTTGTGCAAAATGCGGTGCGGCTCAGAACACTGCGCCGCAAGGTGAAGCTGCGCCTGTACAGGAGCCTGCACCTACGCAGGCGAACACACCTGCAGCGCCTACGCCTGCATATA
>CALGZV010000283.1 GCA_937934385.1 uncultured Clostridia bacterium
CGATATAACCAAATTTCTTTGCGACGGTGAAAATGAAATACGGGTTATATGCGGATCGTTCGACAGAGTACAAATAGCCTCCGGTGCATTAAAGATAACCGACCTCGGCGGATCGTGGTTCGGAGATGTGGCACGCGGAATATGGGGAAATATATCCCTTGAAGTAAGACCTGCGCTTCACATAGACGACGTTATTATACGTACCTCGGTAAGAGAAAAAAGAATTGAAATAATCACATCGCTTTCGGCCGAATGCGAAAGTTCGGAGATCCGAGTCATAATACTTGACGGAGAAAATACAGTCATGACACTCTCCGGAAAAAGCGGAAAACTGTCTGCTGTATGGGACGATCCGATACTTTGGGATACCGAAAATCCGCATCTTTATACCGCGGTCATAGAACTCATAAAAGACGGAAATACCGTCGATGAGATAACACAGCGTTTCGGCTTCCGCGAAGTATGGACAGAAGGAACAAAGTTCATTCTGAACGGTACTCCGATAAATCTGCGAGGAGATTCATGGCATTTTCAGGGACCCGTTCAGATGACAAAAGAGTATGCGCTCAACTGGTACCGTCTTTGCAGAGAAAACGGCGTGAATTATATACGCCTGCATGCAGAACCGCATCCGGTATGCTATCTCGACGCGGCGGATGAATTCGGTATGCTGATAGTCGATGAAACGGCAATATACGGATCGGGAAAATCGATGGATGCAGCTCACAGCAAATTTATCGAGAACTGTAAGGCGCACGCAGTAAGACTTGTAAAACGGGACCGGAATCATCCGAGTATAATTTTCTGGAGCCTCCAGAATGAAATGCGTTGGGTAGACGGACGTGACGTTTATAAACTTCATATACCCGAAATGCAGGCGCTTATGAACCGCGAAGATCCGACAAGAAAAGTATCGGTAGACGGAGATAATAGGCTGATATCGTATAACGATACTCAGCTCGAAAGTCTGCACTATAACATAGACGGCACTCTCGCCCAGTGGCGCAGGGAAAAACCGCTGACAGTGGGCGAACACGGCGGAATGTGGTATGTCTGCCCACAGAATGCAAGCGCATACTACGGTCTCGGAGCATACGACGATTTCGAACCGTGCGCGATCGGCTTTGCCATGAAAGAACGACTGTTTCTTGAGGATGCACGGCGCAAGGGTGTTTCGGGAATATCAACCTTCAACTTTGCATACTACTTTACAAGAAGTATGCCTGATGAAGATGTATACCTTGCAGACGCCCCGTTTAAAAAGATACCCAAATATTCGCTCACGATAAACAACGGATATCTTAAGGATTATCCGATGTACCGCGAAAATCCTATCATGCCGTTCATGCGCGAGGCATTCAGACCTGTCACGGTTATAAACCGCGAATATAACAAAAATTTCTACGACCGCGCTACTCTCGCACGCAGCTTTGACGTGTACAACGACACGCTCCACGCACATGATTGCACCGTCAAATACACCTTTTCGGTAGACGGAAATATATTGGTTTCATCGGAAAAGCGATTTCGGCAGGATCCTGCGGAGCATTATACTCTTGAATTCGAGCTTCCTCTCGGCAAAGTAAGTAAAAAATGCGAAGCAGAACTTGAAATTATCCTTTATCATGAATCGGAAGAAAAATTCTCTGGCAGATGGAATTATAATATTTATCCGGAATCCATCAAATCCGAAAAGATAACAGGCTGCCGCAGCATATGCTTCTTCGGGAACGAAGGCTTTGAAAAGGTTTCGGCACTTGCAGAGAACGTAAGAAAAATAAGCGATATCTCAGAGGCCGTCCCTGGTGATATACTCATTCTCGGAGCGCATCTTGATTGCTCATTCAATGATATTGCCGATATGCTCGACCGTTTTACAGTCGGCGGAGGCATACTTATCATACTCGAACAATCGGTAATGACTCCCGGAAATATGTGTCTGACAAATCAGGATTTCTTCAGTGCGCATGCCGGAGATCCGGCACATCCGCTTCTTAATGAACTCAGCGACGGAGATATGATCTTCTGGGGGCCTTATGTAACCGAGGACCGTCCGCAGCCGATAATTCACCGCAATTATCTGAAGCCGCAAAGCGGAGAATATACATTTGTACTCGAAAGTGCCGCAGGAGACTACGCCGACGGCGGCGACCTATGGTCTCCGCTCATGACAGCAAAGCACGGAAAAGGCGCGGTCGTACTCTGTCAGCTTGAAATAAACGAAAACTATGAAAGCGTACCGCAGGCATGCGTTCTGTTCCGGAATATACTGCGTTTCGCACAGAATGCCGCATGCAGCACATATGTACCGGTAGGAGCTATAGGTAAAAAAGCCGAAGAATTTCTCTCTGCAACAAACGCCGCGTTCGGACTCTGCAATGAAAATTACAGCGAATTCGGCATTATCACAGCGGATATTACGGAAGCCGATCCTTTAAAGCTCAAAGAATTTGCCAAAAACGGCGGAACTGTACTTGTTCTTCCGTTCGACCGTTCAGGGGCTGAAAAACTCAACATACTGACAGAAACTGAGATAACTGCCGTGCCGACCGAAGTGTCACACGCAAAATGCTTCACCAAAAGTTTTATTACAAGCGGTATCTCTCCTGTCGACCTGTTCAGATACGATAAAATACCGATGTCACCGCGTCAGGTCAAAAACAAGCGAATAGCACTGAATACAGTTCATGCAGAGGGCATGACTCCGCTTGTATGCGATGTTCCGAACACTATATGGGAGGACTCATTCTGGCATTCGATGCGCACAGAGCCGTGCATCATACCTATCGTAAGCATAAACCGCGAAAATATGAAAACTCCCGAACCGCTTCTCGGTGAGATAAAGCTCGGAGAGGGACGTGTGATACTGTCACAGCTTTCTGCGGACAGTACGGACGAAAAGGATATACGCGTATATACAAGAATACTCGAAAATCTCGCAGCAGAAACTCATACCGAACTGTTTTCATACAGACGTACTCTTTCCGACGAAGCTGTAGACTATTTTATGACGCTTCCGATCGAGCCGTGGCAGGACATTGATTCGGCAAGAGAATATTACACCGATCCGGAATTCTCTCTGAATAATCTCGGAGAAGGACTTTACGGATGGATGCTCAAGGTCGAAAAAAGCCGCAGTGACGGATTTATAACCGTTCCGGACAGCGCCGGGAAAATGTACTTCCTTACCTGCTTTGCGGACAAGGAAAAGACCGAGCAGGTAAATGTACATATCGACAGCAGTGTTCCGG
>CALGZV010000284.1 GCA_937934385.1 uncultured Clostridia bacterium
GAGTTTGCCGAACAGTATGAAGACCGCATTATCGAGCTTGCCGACGGTCATGTTGTCGAGGATGTTACTCTTGAACCGGGCGATCCGGAAAAAGCCGGACTTGAATTTTCCGACCGTACGATAACTATTCCCGGTGATTATGAGCTTACCGAGGATGACAGAGCGGCGATAAATCGATATATACGCTCGCTTTCTTCAGGAAAGACAGAGCTTGCGGTATCTCGTGCCGGAAAGAACTTTCATCCCACCGATCAGGATGCGATATCTTCAAAGACAGATGATACATTTAAACTGATAAAATCGCGTCTGCCGATGAAAAATGCGTTTAAGATCGGTGCGAGCGGACTGAAGCATAAAAAGATAAAGCTTGTATTCACTGTGTTTCTTTCGGTCGTTGCATTTACGCTGTTCGGACTTGCCGATACTTTCGGAGCTTACGATAATGTCCGCGCATGTACCGAGTCTATAATGGATACCGGCGTAAAGTATGCATCGTTTGTCAAGAATACAAAGGTTACATACGGAGACGGAGATGATGATTTTTATTACAAATCGGAGCGCATGTCGGAGGCGGACATCGGAAAAATAGAGGAGAATACGGGAATACATGTAAAGGGTGTATATGTTCCCGCTATGATGTCTTTCAACCTTGACGGAAGTTATGACGCTTCCGTAACGCTTTCCGATGAGTACCCGATTTATTCGACCGCGCTTGACGGATTTGCCGAGCTGACCGAGAAGGATATTTCGGAGATGGGATATACGCTTGCCGCAGGCAGGCTTCCGAGCGGAGACGCAGACGAGATCGCGCTGAGCAGCTATGTTGCGCTCACGTATATGAAAGCAGGCTTTGCCGTTTACGGAGACGACGGAACGGTAAGCTACGACAGTATCGGCTCGGCGCAGGAGCTTGTCGGACGTAAGCTCAGTTTCGGTGGACGGGAATATACGATCACAGGAATCGTAGATACAAAGCTTGATTTTGACCGCTATTCGGGACTTGCTGTGCGTGACGAGCATGTCACTACCGCTCAGCTTGTTGTCAGATATGCGCTCTACAATGAATTTAACTATGAAACAGGCTACAGCTTCTGTAATACGGCAATAGTCGGAGACGGATTTATTGACAGGTATATATCTGCAAACAGTGTGTTTAAAAATATAGATAACGGACATGTTTCTATTTTCTCACCTGATGAGTCCGATCGGTATTATTATGTTTCTCCCGAGTATATCGCGCGTATGTCGGATATCGGCGAAGCAGCGGTCAGATGGCTCGACGGGGTTCAGCGCACAGAGCTTGCCGAAAATGAGATCGTTCTGAGCGAGGATATGTACGAAGAAGCAACAGACGCGGTAAATATGGAAGTGTATGTGCATGGAGGCGGAAGTACTGAAAATTATAACGGACGGAAGATAGTCGGAGTGATAGAAAACGACGCTGTCAATAACGCCGTTGTATGCTGTGACAGCATGTTCGAACGTTTGGTAACCTCTTCGGACGGTGTATTTACCTTTGCTGCAGGCGCGATGCCGACCTCACGCGGAGATATTCTTAAAACGGTCGAGTATGCGTATTCCGATACGGACGTCCGGTATGAGCTTCAGAACGCTGTAACATATGAATTAAATATGGTAAATGACGTACTGAAGGTCCTTGCGGATGTGTTCCTGTACATCGGTATCGGTTTTGCTGTATTTGCGGCGATAATGCTTGCGAACTTTATCGCAACAAGCATTTCATATAAAAGACAGGAGATCGGAATACTCCGTGCGATCGGATCCCGTTCGAACGATGTTTTCAGGATATTCTTCTCCGAGAGCTTTATTATCGCGGTGATAGATTTTATTCTCGCTTCTGCGGTCACCGGAGGAGCTGTCGCACTCATTAACTATATGATACGGAAAAACTGCGGTATTCTCATAACTGTTCTGAATTTCGGAATCAGACAGATAGTCCTGCTGCTTGCAGTCAGTGTTATCGTAGCTGCGGCTGCATCGTTTATCCCTGTACGTAAGATCGCTTCCAAGCGGCCTATCGACGCGATACGCGGAAAATAATTAAATACAGTCACCGATTTGTGCCGGTCGCGCATTATGCGCAGCCGGCACATAAAGTGCGTTTTGGGAAAATGCGCAAAAAAGCGGAGATTTATGGATTTTAGAGCCCTTCCGAATTTGGCGCGGCGGCAAACAAAAAACTCTGTATGCCGTAAAGCATACAGAGCATCTGGAGCTAGTGGTGGGGATTGAACCCACGACCTGCTGATTACGAATCAGCTGCTCTACCACTGAGCCACACTAGCATTCTAACGATAATATTATATCATTTTTTCAGAATTTGTCAAGAGGTTTTTTAACTATTATGAATTTAACAAACATATCCGAAGTAAAGCGCATAATGGAGCAGCACGGAATTGCTTTTCAGAAGCAGTTCGGTCAGAATTTTCTGATAAATCCGACCGTTCCTGCAAGGATAGCCGAGGAAGCCGGGGACTATGTCCTTGAGATAGGTCCGGGAATAGGTACGCTTACACGCGAGCTTTGCGCGAGAGCCAAAAAGGTGGCCGCCGTGGAGATCGACCGCGGACTTATACCCGTGCTTGCACAGACACTTGCCGATTTTGATAATGTAACGGTTACGTGCGAGGACATAATGAAGCTTGATCTGTGCCGCTTTATAGAGGAGCAGTTCGGAGGAGAGCGGATAACGGTATGTGCAAATCTTCCTTATTATATAACGACTCCTGTTATCATGCTTCTGCTCGAATCCGGCGCACCTATCGATCGTATAACCGTAATGGTACAGAAGGAGGTCGCGCAGCGCCTTGCGGCGGCTCCCGGTACAGCTCAGTATGGTGCTGTTACGGCAGCAGTGTCGTGGTATGGCAGTGCTAAAAAGCTTTTTGATGTTCCTGCGGGCAACTTTATGCCCCGTCCGAAAGTGGATTCATCTGTTATACAGGTAAACACGAAGGGCGGTATGCGCAGCACCGTCCGGGTAAATGATGAGCAACTTCTTTTCAGAACTCTTTCAGCGGCGTTCGCCATGCGCCGGAAGACGCTTCTCAACGCACTGTCGTCAGATTTTTCGCATATTTCTAAAGATAAAATTGCAAATGTGATAACCGAATGCGGTTTTGAACCGACCGTTCGAGGAGAGAGACTCTCTATATCCGACTTCGCACGGATTTCCGATAAATTGGGAGAAATTGCGACTGAAAGCGTTCAGTGACGTGCGTTTTGTATCATTATACTGTGTTTTTGCAGAGTTTGGGTCTGAAATTTATTTTGCAAGTGCGAAAATGAAAAAATTCATTTTTATTTATTAACGCGGTGTTAATTTCATTTATTTTTCACGGAAAGACTTGATTTTTTTTCTAATATGTAGTATCATAATCTCAATATGAAATTCAGAGGGGAGTCCATCAGATGACGAACAATAAATACATAAACAAATGGATCGACGAGATGGTAGCTCTTACCACTCCCGATAATATTGTATGGATAGACGGCAGCGAGGCACAGACCGAAGCTCTTAAAAAGCAGGCTGTAG
>CALGZV010000285.1 GCA_937934385.1 uncultured Clostridia bacterium
AATTTCAGAGATATCTCCGCTTTCGCTGCCGAAACAAAGGCTGTAATCGTGCTGAGGCGACGACTTAGCTATGCTGCAGATCAGCGATGCAGCGGCAGAAGCAAAAAATTCAGCACCTGAGCATGACCACGGAAAAGGAAGCTCAAGTACAATATCCGCTCCGCACTTTACCGCAGCCTCGGCGCGCGTATACTTATCAAGAACAGCAAATTCACCTCGCTGAACATAATTTCCGCTCATCACGGCAAGCTTAACAGCATCTGCGCCGTCATGCTCGCTCATCATGCGGAACTGCCTGATATGACCGTTGTGTATCAGATTATATTCCGCAATAACTGCACTTATCTTCATTTTTTACCTTTCAAATATTCACATCCGGATTTGAATATACAATTATTTTTTTATTTATAGAAACTATATTGATTTTTTTATGTTTATGTTATATAATAAGACGATATTGTTAATATTTTCAAATATTTCGGAGGAATTGTTTTAATATGAACGTTTTAGTAGTAAACGCCGGAAGCTCTTCGCTGAAGTATCAGCTTTTCGATACTTCGACAAATTCCGTTAAAGCAAAAGGAATTTGCGAGCGTATCGGTATCGACGGACGCATTGAACACCGCAAGGGTGAAGACGGCGAAAAGCATAAAAAAGATATTCCGATGCCTACTCATGCAGATGCAACTAAGATCGTAATCGATTATCTTACTGATCCCGAACTCGGAGTTATTTCTGACATGAGCGAGATCGAAGCTGTAGGTCACCGCGTTGTCCACGGTGGTCCTTATTTCTTCCAAAGCTGTCTTGTAACCGATGAGGTTATCGAGAAGCTTAAGCTCTGTCATTCTTTCGCTCCTCTTCATACTCCTGCTCATCTTATGGGACTTGACGGATGCCGTGCTATTATGCCTAATACGCCTCAGGTACTCGTGTTTGACACCGCATTCCATCAGAGCATGCCTGCGAAAGCATACACATATCCGATATCTGCAGACATTGCAGAAAAATATTCGATCCGCCGCTACGGCGCTCACGGAACATCTCACCGCTATGTTTCAGAAGAGATGATCAAGCTTCTCGGAAAACCGGCAGAAGAAACCAAGATCGTTACATGCCACATCGGAAACGGTGCGTCGATATCTGCTGTAAAGGGCGGAAAATGCGTTGATACATCAATGGGATTCACGCCTCTTGACGGAATCGAGATGGGAACACGCTGCGGATCTATAGACCCGGCTATCGTTACCTTCATCATGAAAAATGAAGGTCTCACTCCCGATGAGATGGACAACTACATGAACAAGAAATGTGGATTTCTCGGTGTTACACATGGTTTCTCTTCAGACAGCCGCGACCTTGAACAGCAGATCCGCGAAGACGGTGAACACAAGGATGATGCTGTAATCGCAACCTCTGTTATGGCATACCAGGTTCAGAAATTCATCGGTTCTTATGCTGCTGCTATGAACGGTCTTGACGCAGTAGTATTCACTGCAGGTATGGGCGAAAACAATCCCGAACTCCGTGAACGTGTATGTACAAATATGGAATACTTCGGTATTAAGATAGATAAAGAAGTAAACGCTAGAGCGCATCATCAGTCTGATACAATCGAGCTTTCGACTCCCGATTCAAAGGTTAAGGTATTCCTTATTCCCACAAATGAGGAGCTTATGATCGCCCGCGATACCGAAGAGATCGTAAAAGCGCTCTGATAGGTTTTATCAGTATACTAAATTATAATTTAAACGGTGCTTTTTGTCAAGTCGGCATCAGCATCAAAACATAACAGAAAGG
>CALGZV010000286.1 GCA_937934385.1 uncultured Clostridia bacterium
CTGGCACATCCGGAACCAGTTCCTGGAAATATCAATGAAGATGCACTGAAAATAATTGCAGCGTTTTATAAGTAAAGTACATAATTCTCCTTTTTTTCCATATAATATCCATACATCACCTGGGGCAGATTCAGGAGAAGATATAAAATACGGAAAAACAACAGGAGGAACATAAAGCACATGAAAGCTACAGGAATCGTCCGGCGCATTGATGATCTTGGAAGAGTTGTTATTCCAAAGGAGATTCGGCGTACACTACGGATTAAAGAAGGAACTCCGCTTGAAATTTTTACAGATAAAGAGGGGGAAGTGATCTTAAAGAAATACTCCCCGATTGGAGAGCTGAGTGTTTTTGCAAAAGAATATGCAGAATCGCTGGCACAGACAACAGGTATGATCGCATGTATTACGGATCATGATCAGGTGGTTGCCGCATCCGGACAGGGCAGCAGGGAACTGATGGGAAAGGCAATCAGTAAAGAACTGGATCGAGTGATCACGGAGAGAGAAATGAAATGTTATCATACAGGGGAAAGAAAAATACTGCCGCTTGTGGAAAATCAGAAAGAATCTTCATCAGAACTGATCGTGCAGCCAATCATTTGTTCCGGTGATGCGATTGGTTCTGTGGCGCTGGTTGGAAAAAGTGCAGGAGAAAGATTTGGAAATTCAGAGCAAATGCTGGTAAAAACAGCAGCAGGATTTCTTGGACGTCAAATGGAACAATAAAAGGGGGCTGTGAGCCCCCTTTAACATTTTTCGGCAATATCGTAGAGCAGACGTTCTGTATCTTCCCATCCCAGACAAGGATCGGTGATAGAACAGCCAGGAGTCATATGGTCGCTGATATCCTGACGGCCTTCCAGCAGATAACTTTCAATCATGACACCCTTGACGAGTTTTCTTACATCAGGATTGTAGTTGCGGCTGTGAAGCACTTCACTTACAATACGAATCTGTTCTTTGTATTGTTTGCCGGAGTTAGAATGGTTGACATCCACGATAACGGCCGGATTTTGCAGATCTTTTTTGCTGTATAAGTCATAAAGACGCATGAGATCTTCGTAATGATAATTAGGGATTGTCTGGCCATATTTATCAACGCCGCCGCGGAGAATCGTGTGTGCCAGAGGATTACCACTTGTTTCCACATCACATCCACGGTAAATGAAATGATGTGGATGCTGGGCAGCGATTACGGAGTTCAGCATAACAGACAGGTCACCGCTGGTAGGATTCTTCATACCAACCGGGATATCCATACCGCTGGCAGTCAGACGATGCTGCTGGTTTTCTACGGAACGTGCACCGATTGCTTCATAAGAAAGAACATCATCCAGGTAGCTGCGGTTTTCCGGATAGAGCATTTCATCTGCAGAAGAAAGACCGGTTTCCTGAAGTACGCGGATATGCATTTTGCGGATTGCAATGATTCCGGCAAGAAGATCCGGTGCCTTGTCCGGATCCGGCTGATGAAGCATTCCCTTGTAGCCGTCGCCGGTCGTTCTCGGCTTGTTCGTGTAGATCCTCGGAACGATAAATATCCTGTCGCTTACCTTCTCCTGAAGCACGCGCAGACGCGATATATAGTCCATAACGCTGTCCTCGTTATCCGCGGAACACGGTCCGATAACAAGCATTAGTCTGTCCGATCTTCCCGAAATAACGCTCTTTATCTCCGTATCTCTCTTTTCAACGATCTGCGCCATTTCTGAGGTGAGAGGATACATCTCCTTTACCTCCATAGGAATAGCGAGTTTTTTCTCAAAGATCATATTCATTGCCATAATGCAGATCCCTGCCTTTCTTATTTGTCATATATATTCACCGTAATAAAACGTTTATTTCACATCGAACAGTGCGCGCCGCTCGGTCGAGAGACGCATTTTTTCCTTCATTCCAACCTCATCTCCCTGTGCAAGCAGCTCCCTGAAGCCGGATATCTCGCCGATAAAACGGTCGAGCTGCGCAAGCAGCGCTTCCCTGTTGAGCATAAAAAGCTCGCACCACATGTTCTCGTTGATCCGTGCGATCCTTGTCAGGTCGCGGAAGGAGTCGCCCGTGTAATCCACAAGGTGAGTGTTGTCGCTGCAGGTCATAAGGCTGACCGCGATGCAGTGCGTGAGCTGCGAGACGAACGCGATCATTTCGTCATGCTGTTCGGGCGACAGAACGGATATCCGTCCGAAGCCGATCTCCCTGCCGAGTTCTTTGCACAGCTCTATCGCCTCAGGCGTATTCTTTTCGGTCGGAACAACGATGTAGTTCGCATTTCTGAAGATGCGCTCGTCGCTGTTTTCAACGCCGTAGACCTCGCGTCCCGCCATCGGGTGCGCCGGAATAAATTCCACATCGGGGCGCAGCTGCGCCTGAATATCGTAAACGATCTCGGTCTTGACTCCGGTAACGTCGGTTATCACCGAGCCGGAACGAAGCATATGCTGATTCTCGCTTATCCAACTGCGGAACACCTTCGGATAGAGCGCGAAAACGACGATATCGGCAGAACCGACTGCGTCAGCGTCGGGATAGGAATATCCCGCGTCGATAACTCCGTGTTCCTTTGCATAGATCACCGAGCCTTCATTGCTATCTATCGCGCTGACGTAATAGCCTTTATTTTTAAGCGCGCGGGCGTAGCTTCCTCCGATAAGTCCGAGTCCCACTATAAGTATTCTTTTACCCTTGTCAAGCTTCATAGGTGACGTCCACTCCCAACGCGCCGAGCTTTTCGAAAAAGTCGGGCATGCTCTTTGCGACCGATCCCGCGCCCTCGATCTCTCCTCCGACCAGCGTGAGCAGTACCGCAAGCGACATTACTATCCGGTGGTCGCCGTGTCCGCACAGAGGCTGCGCCGATCTGCTTAACTTTGCAGGCTTCACGGTGACCGTATCGTCTCCGACGGTCACCTCCGCGCCGAGCTTTGCAAGCTCATCCGCTCTCCTTGAATCTGAGCCGCCGCGTCTGCGTAAATCGCGCGCCGTTTTTCGCCGCGGCAAGCGCAAACAGTATCGGTCCGAGATCGGGACAGTCCGCAAGCGACAGCTCGGGCGTTCCCTCCGAAAGCTTTTTAAAATAGTCGGTATATACGCGGTCGCCCTGGCGGCTGTTTTCCGAAAGTCCCGTGATATCCACATCGCCGCCTATATGATTCAGCGCCTCAAAAAACGCCGTTCCCGAATAGTCTCCCTCGACGGTAACGTCCTGCGGAGCATACCGCTGACCGCCGCTTATAAGCAGTCTGCGCGCGCCGTCGCGCCGCACATGTACGCCGAAGCTCTCAAGCGCGCCGAGCGTAAGCTCGACATACGACATGCTCTCGGCAGCGCCGGTTATATTTATAACGCTGTCGCCGTCGAGCAAGGGCAGGACGAACAAAAGTCCGCTTATAAACTGACTGCTCACGTCTCCGGGGATATCGAACGTACCGGGACGAAGCTCTCCGCTCACGGTGATCCCTCCGCCGTCATGCGAAAGAGATATGCCCTGCGCTCCGAGTACCGATTCATAAACGCCGAGCGGACGCTCCAAAAGCCGCTCGCTTCCGGTGAGCGTTCCGCCTGTGCCGAGCAGGCAGATAGGAATGAAAAATCTCAGAGTGCTTCCGCACTCGCGGCAGGGGAGAAGCGCTCCGCTTTTTATCTTTTCGGGCGTCACGCCCTTTATTTTCACCGTACCGCCCTCGCAGGTATACTGCGCGCCTATCGCGCTCAGACAGTCGAGCGTTGCAAGCACGTCGTCCGACGGGATTATTCCCCTGACAATGCTTTCACCGCCGCACAGACCTGCGCATATAAGCAGACGGTGCGTCATGCTTTTTGACGGCGGAGCCGCGACGGTCCCGCGCGCGGCAGACGGTTCTATTTTTACTCTCATTTTTCCGAAACATCCTTTCCGGAGCCGTATTCTGACGCAAGATGATCTATCGCCTCAAGATATCCGGCAGTGCCTTTGCCGCATACCGTAAGCACGCATGCGCGGCGGATATAGCTTATATGTCTGAACTCCTCGCGCGTGTCGGGATCGGATATATGGACCTCGATGGTCGGCAGCGATACCGACTTCACCGCGTCGAGCAGTGCAATGCTGGTATGCGTATACGCACCCGGATTTATTACTATGCCGTCGGCGTCGCCGTAAGCCTGCTGGATCTTATCGACAAGGTCTCCCTCATGGTTCGACTGATACAGCTCGACGGTTATTCCCTTTTCCGCGCAGTGCGCGCTAATCATATCGCAGAGTCCGCGGTACGACTGCGAGCCATAGATATCGGGCTCTCTTATTCCGAGCATGTTGATGTTCGGACCGTTTATTACAAGAATTTTCATGGTTATGGCCATTCCTTTCTGTCCGGTGCGGAAGTCCACGGCGACTTTAGCTCTGCACGCAAAACTTCCTGTCTGAAAAATTTGTTTTTCAGAGCTTGTGCTTTCTTTCGACACAGTCGGCTGTACGGTCGGCGCTGCCGCACACCTCTATCCGTGTATCGGCGCACGAAGTATATATACCGTAGCGTTCTTCGTATCTCCGTCTTATCGCATCCGCGCTTCCCGCAAGAGGACGGTCGCGTGTCGGTATCAGCTGTTCTACCGGACGGTCGAGAAAATACAGTCTGCCGTTTTGCTTCAGCGCCGCGACATTTTCGGGACGGAGTACCGCTCCGCCGCCTGTCGCGATCACGCAGCCGCTCTGCGCCGCCGCGCTCTTTACAGCCTCTGTCTCTCTGTCTCTGAAATATTCCTCGCCGTATTTTTCAAACATTTCGGATATCCGCATACCGCAGTCCGATTCGGTGAGGGAGTCGGTGTCTATAAATCTGCGTCCGCTCCTGCCTGCGAGTATTCTTCCGACCGTGCTTTTGCCGCAGCCGGGCATGCCGATAAGAACGATGTTTTCCTTTTCGGAGAGAAGCTCCGAGTATATCCTGTCGGTTATTTCCGTACCGAGTCTTTTTCCGGTAAATATCTCAGCGGCAAGCACCGCCTGAGCTATCAGCATATACAGTCCGCCCGACGCTTTAAGACCTGCGCAGAGCGCCTGCGAGACAAGCACTGTACGCAGCGGATTGTAAACAGCGTCAAGTACGCCTTCGACATTCGGAAAACGTGAAAGCTCTGCCGGACAGCCGTCATTTTTCGGAAACATTCCGCACGGAGTCGTGTTTATTATTATCTGAGCATCGGCGTGATCCCGATACGCTTCCTCATATGTTACCGCGCCGCCGCGTCCGCTGCGGCTCACTCTGATGACCTGCTCCGCGCCGTGCGTCTGCGCGACCGCACAGGCAGTAAGGCTTGTTCCGCCCGTGCCGAGAATAAGCGTCTTTTTGCCGCCGAAATCTATTCCGGTCCTTTCCGCGAGCGCGGACATTCCGCCGAAATCGGTGTTATAGCCGTACAGCTTTCCCCCGCGGCATACGACGGTATTCACCGCCCCGATCCTCTGCGCGTTTTCGTCGATACCGTCAAGATACGGTATGACAGCCTGCTTGTAGGGTATCGTAACATTTATTCCGCGAAATTCATGCTTTCGCATAAAGCCGTCAAGCTCCTGCGGAGCGATCTCGCGAAGCTCATAGCCGTACAGTCCTATCCTGCCGTGTATATCGGCGGAAAAGCTGTGTCCGAGATGCTCGCCTATTAAGCCGTATTCCATCATGAATTCTCCTTTTGTCCGGCACGCCGTAATGCCTCCCGAATCTTTTTTGCCCGCAAACCGCATTGCCGCGGCTTTTTGCAGAAATTCCGAATCTATTCAGAGCCGGTCCGCGCCGCTGCTCATGCGAGCCAATCCGTTCCGTATCTCATTGCAAGTGCGTCGCAGAGTACGAGCGCCGCCATACTGTCGACAACTATCCTCGCGCGGTGTATTACCGCAGGATCGTGTCTGCCTCCGACGGTAATGTCGGTATCTTCCTTATTTATTATATCCACCGTTTTCTGCACGACCGATATCGACGGCGTTGGCTTTACGGCGCAGGAAAACAGGATCGGCATACCGTTTGTGATGCCTCCGTTGATACCGCCGTTATTGTTCGTTTCGGTTACAACTCTGCCGCCGCGCATTCTCATAGGATCGTTTGCATCGCTGCCGCGCATATCGGCAAAGCCGAAGCCTGCCCCGAACTGAACGCCCTTGATCGCCGGGATACTGAACATTGCATGTGCTAAAATTCCCTCGACCGTGTCGAACCAAGGCTCTCCGACTCCTGCCGGAACTCCGCAGACCGCCGTTTCAAGAACGCCTCCGACGCTGTCTCCGGCGTTTGCCGCCTCGGTTATAGCGTCGCGCATAGACGGCTCCGCGCTGCCCTCAAGCACTGCAAAACTCATATTCTCAAGCAGCTCAATGTCAGCGCGCAGTCCTGCTTCGTCCGCCGAAAATCCGCGGTCATTTATGCCTGCACAGCTCTTTATATGAGTGCCGATAACGATTCCCTTTGCTTTAAGCGCAGAGGTCATTATAGCGCCTGCGGCAACGAGCGGAGCGGTTATTCTTCCGCTGAAATGTCCGCCGCCGCGGTAATCCTCAAAGCCGTGATATTTGAAATACGCGGTCATATCGGCGTGTCCGGGACGCGCCGCGCGCTGCATCTTTTCGTAATCTCCGCTGCGCGTATCCGCGTTCGGAATGGTTATGCAGATCGGAGTTCCCGTCGTATAGCCGTCCTTTACTCCGCTGCATATGCAGAACTTGTCCGTCTCGCGGCGCGCCGTCGAGATCCTGCCCTGCGGTCTGCGGAGATCGAGCCGCGAGACAATGTAATCCTCGTCGACCGGTATTCCCGGTGCAAGTCCGTCGATAACAGCGCCTATCTGCGCGCCGTGGCTTTCTCCGAACAGCGTTACCGAAACGCTCTGACCGAATGTATTTTTCATATCCGAATTTTCCTTTCAGTACAAGTCCGCCCGATATTTGTTATGTCCGCGCAGGCGGTACGCGGAGGGGGAGGGATTTCGCCGCCTGCGGGCAGCGTGGGGGGCTGTTCGCCCTTTGAACCTCATCCACCCCTATGAATATTTGCGAAACAAATATTCATAGAAAAAGCGGGCAAAACTTTTGGCTTTAACGTCCTCTGCGCAGGTCACGCACAGAAGCAAGCTAAAACAATGTCGCGGCAGTATCAGTAATCCACAAATACAGTTCTTACTCGCGTCCGTGCGGAATAAGTGCAAGTCTTTCCGAGAGTGCCGTGCGATCCATGCGGACAAACTCGAACGAACCCGGAGTCTCGACGGTAACGGCGGTTATTCCGTCCGCGCCCGCCTTTTTGTCGTGCATTACAGCTTCTATGACGCTGTCCGCGTTTCCGTCATACGCCGTTGGAAGTCCCGCGGCTTCAAGCACC
>CALGZV010000287.1 GCA_937934385.1 uncultured Clostridia bacterium
ATCGGTAGGAGAATATGAGTCTGTTGCCGATTACATGGCTTATATTACTTCTCTTGTTGAAGCGGATAATAAATCCAAGGCTGAATTACAGAAAATATCTGATGTATGGGGGGCAATTATTGAAAATACAGAAGTTATCAGCGTTCCGCAGGAAGAAATTGATGCAAGTACTCAGAAAATGATCGAAACATATACCGGATATGCAAAATATTATAACAAAACGCTTGATGAATTTCTTTCCGAAGCGCTCGGTATGGATTACGATACTTTTTATGCTCAGGCTAAGGAGTATTCTGAAAAGTCGGTTGAGCAGGAGCTTATTCTTTATTCAATAGTTCACGCAGAAAATATAAAACTTACTGATAAGGATTATGATGAGGGACTGAAGCGGCTTGCTGAAGAAAACAATACTACCGTAGAGGAACTTGAAAGTCAGAATGATTTTGAGCTTCTTTGGGAGAATGTAATGTGGGATAAAGTAATGACGTTTCTTACTGATAATGCTGTAGCCGTCGAGGCTGATACGGCTGCTGCGGACACGTTGGCTGAAAGCTGACCGGATTTTTACGTAATAATAAAGAAACAAAAATGCCCGGTATCGTTTAAGATACCGGGCATTTTTTGTTATACTGTTATAGAATAAATCCAAGGCAAAACCTTGCAAGCGGAAAATCCGTCCGGACGAAGATCCTGATTTGTGTTTCAGTGTTCTCTCAGGCGTCAAAATGCTGGCGCTGCAAGCATTTTCGCCAACGATGTGAGTTTTATAACATAAATTTAAGGCGAGGCCTTGTAAGCGGCAAAGCCGCCAGGACGCAAGTCCTGATTTATGTTTCAATGTTCTCTCAGATGTCCGAAGCTTTGCTCAGCAAAGCTTCGGCACACATCGTGAGTTTATTATAACATATTTTAGTGAATTGTATTTATTCCTATATCAAACATGGATTTTGCCGCGCTGAGTAAATTTTTATGTTCGGAAGCTTCAAGATACGGGTCGTTTGTAAGAAGATCCCTCGCAGCTTGGGTAGCGTTTTTAGTCAGCGATTCATCCGCCATACCGGCAATTATGTCGGCATCAGACGCTCCATGCTGACGTGCTGTTCCGGATACATGAGGAAAAAAATCTCCTGGGCCGCGAAGTTCAAGATCTTTTTGTGCAATAACGTAACCGTCATTTGTGTTTTTCATAATAGTAAGCCGTTTGCGTGCGTTTTCAGACTTGCATTCGGATACAAGAACACAGTATGATTTAGCTGTTCCGCGTCCTACACGTCCGCGGAGCTGATGGAGCTGAGACAGACCGAACCTTTCTGCATTTTCAATGATTATAAGTGTAGCGTTAGGTACATTTACTCCTACCTCAATAACGGTTGTTGATACAAGTATTTTGGTTCGCCCTTCCGCAAAGGCATGCATGGCGCTTTCCTTATCATTCGGTTTCATTTTTCCGTGGACGTATCCGACAGGAATATCAGGAAAAATTTCATCAGCAAGAAGTTTTGCAGTTTCGGTAACATTTTTCAGAGGGATTTCAGTATCTGTTTCATTATCGCTAATAAAATCTCCGTGTGATACAGGACGGACAAGTTCTCCGAAATATTCGTCAGACGGTTCCGATAATGTTTCCGAACTGTCGACTGCCGGGCATATGACATATACCTGATGTCCTTCTTCAACGTGTTTTCTTATAAAAGCATAGAGTCTTTCACGATAACTTTCACCGACAGCAAAGGTATCTGTCTTTTGTCTGCCGGGCGGCAGCTCATCGAGAGTTGAGACTGACAGGTCGCCGTATAATATAAAGGCAAGTGTCCGCGGTATTGGGGTGGCGCTCATTACGAGAATATGCGGAGAAGGGGCGGTGATTGCCTGCTCTGTTTTAACGGGTGTATGTACAATGTCGGAAGCAGTTGATTTTTCATACGGTTTATCATCTGTACACGATATATTTTTTTCGGCAAGAGACGTTCGCTGCATTACCCCAAAGCGATGCTGTTCATCGGTTATGACAAGACCGAGCTTTTTAAAGTTAACATCTGGCGAAAGAAGTGCATGTGTGCCTATTATGAGATCTGTTTTTCCTGCTTCTAAGTCAGTGATTATTTTTACACGTGCGTTCTTTTTTGTCGAGCCGGTAAGGAGCGCAGCCTTTATTCCGAGCTTTTGAAAAAGCGGAAACAGTTCATCGTAGTGCTGTACTGCGAGTATTTCTGTAGGCGCCATGAGAGCTGCCTGAGTTCCGTTTTTTACAGCAATATATATAGCCGCCGCTGCGCAGATGGTCTTTCCGCTGCCGACGTCTCCGGTCAGAATACGGCTCATAGGTGAGGTTTTGTGTTTGTCGCACATATCGGATGCGATCTCGTTAACAGTGCGGTTCTGTGCGCCGGTAAATCGGAAGTTCAGGCAGGACGTGAAAGGAGTCATATCCGGTATATCCATAGGATATGCTTTCCGACAGTCAATATACTGTTTTGACAGTCCTGCGTTGATCGCAAACATAAATATTCTTTCAAATGCGAAGCGTTGCATTGCATTTGCAGATTCCTGAACGTCTGACGGAGTGTGGATCATACGAATAGCGTCAGGGAGTGGCGGCAAACTGTTTTTTTCGCGTATCTGACGCGGTATGATATCGTCGTATTCTGTCAGGAAATTTCCGCGTAAGGCAGCATGTATAAAAGAGGACATAAGTTTTTGCGATATACCTGCGGTCAGCGGATATACCGGAACAATATCCGGAAGTACTGAGGAGTCTGAACACGGCTCAAATACCGGAGATGCAAGCTCCGGTCTGCCTGACGCGTAAGACAGCTTTCCCCAGAAACGAAAGGACGTACCCACATGGAATATGTCTTTGACATACGGCTGATTGAAGAATACTACAGAACATGTACCGCTGTCGTCATAGGCAGAAAATTTAGTTATGGTTTTTCTGTTTTTAAGCTGCGCAGAACGAGGAGCAGTTGCGACTGTAAGAATAAATGCACCGACCGTACCGTCAGGACATCCGAGCAGGTTCAATACGTTTCCGCGGTTCTGGTATCCGCGCGGGAAATGATACAAAAGCTCTTTTACCGTTGTTATACCGAGCTTTTCGAGTGCTTTAGCCCGTGCCGCGCCGATTCCGGGTACAAAGCTTATAGGTGTGTTTGCCCTTGTCTCCATGAGTATATCCTTTCTGTATATGGCGTTTTCAGCGGCTTTTTCATTTTTAATTATACTACACTCATCTTTCTGTGTCAAACCGTATTTTGTAAAGTATACAGGAAAGCAGTTATAATAAGAACCCGACCCGCCGGACGCAATCAAAGACTGCGGGCGGGTACCAGGGATCCTTGTTATTTTACAATAAAACCGCCCGTCGAATTTTTCGGCGGGCGGTAAATTATATATGAAGGAAAAAAGATGTATTATTTGAATGTTTGATTATCCGGCGGTTTTTTCGATAATGGTTATTCCCGAAGCAGGCAAAGACGTCTGCTCGCAGATTATTTCGGTTATCTGTGCTACTTGATTAGCAAGCAATCCATCGCTTGCAACAATAACGGTTGCACTGCTGTCGCTTACAACAGCAATACAGTCTTCAAAGCCTTTGGCTTTTACAAGCGATTCAATATTTGATTCCTGTTCAATCTGAGCGGCGATCTTAGACATGCTTTGAAGTGCGCTGTCTTTGCTTTCTTGGAGAGCGTCCTCACTGTCTACTACAAGCTGTAAAACTTCCAGAGATTCATCACGCGCTCTGCGGCGGTTTACAGCAGCGCTTGAAAAATAGGCTTCGTCACCGTTCTGTGCTGCATTCGGATCGTTTCCGTCTGCCGGCGCTCCTACTGCAGATGAACCGTCATCAACGGGGGGAACGTCAGTACCGCGGTTAAACCCTCCGGTCAGGGTGTGATTTATTACAAGCGCACCGCAAATAAGTGCAAGTGAGGCAACTACAATCGCATTTTTCTTTCGGAAATGCATTTTTCCGAAAATTCCTTTAACAGAGCCGAGATTCAGTTTTTTCTTTATGTCGTCAAGAACCGTCTGATCGGATACATCAAGTTTTATTTCTCCTGACGGAGAGGAATTGGATTTATCTGATGATGATACAGTTTTTTTTGCAGCTTCGAGTGTTATCTCTGAAAATTCAGATTTTTTCAGAGCCTTTCTTGTGGACGCAGAGTTGTTTTCGGGAAGCGGCATTATTTTTTCGAGACTTTTT
>CALGZV010000288.1 GCA_937934385.1 uncultured Clostridia bacterium
AGATTCAGAATAATTAATTGTCTGTAAGCTGAATAAAAATCCATATAAAATAAAAGACCTGAAAAAATGAATCTCCCCCAATTGTACTGTCTGCACAATTGGGGGAGATTCACTATGCAGGTGGATTCTTATTGAGAAACAACAAAGCTAAAGATAAAATCAAAACCGTAAAACAACACTAAAAAATGCATGTCCGATCTGTCGACGGACATGCATTTTAACTTTCAATTATAAATAATTATCGGATCGGAAATCAGTCCATAACGAAATATTCGTCACGGCCCGCACCGACGGAAACATACTTGATGTTGCACTCGGTCATCTTCTCGATGTACTTAACATACTTCTGAGCATTTTCGGGAAGCTCAGCAAAGCTTCTGCACCCGGAAATATCACATTTCCAACCGTCAAGATACTCATATACCGGCTTTGCATCTGTAAGTGCATCGCCCATCGGGAATACATCGGTAATTTCTCCGTAAACATCGTACTTTACACAGACAGGAATCTTATCAAGATAAGAGAGAACGTCAAGCTTTGTAAGCGCGATCTCATCTGCTCCCTGCATCATTATTCCGTATCTCGAAGCAGGAATATCAAATCCGCCTACGCGTCTCGGTCTGCCTGTAGCAGCGCCGTACTCACCGCCGGCGTCGCGAAGCGCTTTCGCCTCGTCTCCGAACAGCTCGCATGTAAACGGTCCCTCTCCGACACAGCTTGAATAAGCCTTCATGATACCGATAGCCTTATCAAGACGCTGTGCGGGAATACCTGCGCCGATAGGTGCATAAGCCGAAATGGTATACGAAGCTGAAGTATAAGGAACGATACCGAAATCAATATCGCGGAGCGCTCCGAGCTGAGCCTCAAACATAAGCTTCTTACCGTCTTTGACAGCTTTATTCAGATACTCTGTCGTGTTGCAGATATAATCCTTAAACGGAAGTCCGAATTTTTCAAGCCATGCGAGCATAGCCTCTGAAGTGATCTCATCGGCTCCGTATCCGCCGTGTACCGTAAGGTTCTTCCACTCAAGGATTCCGGGCATCTTCTTTTTTACCGAATCCATGTGAAGCAGCTCTCCCATACGGAACGCCTTTTTCATATAGCGGTCTGCATATACCGGGGAAATGCCGCGTCTTGTCGATCCGAATTTCGCATCTCCGAGACGGTCCTCTTCGAGAACGTCCAGCATTTTGTGATACGGCATACATATTACCGCACGGTCGCTTATCTTAAGATTGTCAGGAGTAATATTTATTCCTGCGTCGCGAAGCTTCTGTACCTCTCCGAAAAGATGTTCAACGTCGATAACCATACCCGGTCCCATAACGTTAACTGTGCTGTCGCGAAGTATACCGGACGGAAGAAGGTTAAGTATAAACTTTCCTTTTTCGTTTATGACTGTATGTCCGGCGTTGTTTCCGCCCTGATAGCGAATAACGATATCATAATCCTCACTGAGAAGGTCCACCATGCGGCCTTTTCCTTCGTCGCCCCAATTTATACCTGTAATTGCAGTAAGCATTTTTAAACCTCTTTATATAATTTTAAAATTTATACCGTAATTGATCCGAAAATCAGACATTGATCGAAATGTCAACGCCAAGCTCGTCCTTGTTTGCCTGAAGAAGGGGAACTATATAATCACGCAGATATTCCTCTGTCTGCTTCGGCGCGCAGCCGACGAAAAGCGACGGATCTGCGAGCTTTTCAAGCTCCTCCGCAGTAAGACCGAACGTAGGATCAGCAAGAATACGGTCGAACAGATCGTTCCGCGCTCCGGAAAGCTTGATCTGCTTTGTAGTAGCTACGGAATGACGGCGTATCGCCTCATGAAGCTCCTGTCTGTCTCCGCCCTTCTTGACGCAGTACATAAGGATATTCTCGGTAGCCATGAACGGTATTTCCTCTTCGAGATGACGTCTCATCATATTCGGATAAACCGAACCGCCGCTTATTACGTTGATATAAAGCGAGAGGATCGCGTCTGTTGCGAGAAATGCCTCCGGAATCGAGATTCTCTTGTTTGCAGAATCATCAAGTGTTCTCTCAAACCACTGAGTAGCCGCGGTAATTGCCGGATTCAACGTATCCACCATTATGTAGCGCGCAAGCGATGCAATACGCTCGCTTCTCATAGGATTGCGCTTGTACGCCATAGCGGAAGAACCGATCTGTCCTGCCTCAAACGGCTCATCGAACTCTTTAAGATGAGAGAGAAGACGAATATCGTTCGAGAATTTTGCTGCGCTCTGCGCGATTCCGCAGAGTACTGATACAACATTATAATCGACCTTACGTGAATACGTCTGACCGGAAACTGCACAGCAGCTGTCAAAGCCCATTTTCTCTGCAATAAGCTGTTCAAGCTTTTTAACCTTATCGGTATCTCCGTCGAACAGCTCGTAAAAGCTGGCTGCAGTACCTGTTGTTCCCTTACAGCCGAGCAGCTTCATACGTCCTATCTGGAAATCTATCTGTTCAAGGTCATATGTAAGATCCTGAAGCCAAAGCGTCGCGCGCTTTCCGAGTGTGGTCGGCTGTGCCGCCTGAAAATGCGTATACGCAAGCGTCGGAAGATCCTTATGTTTTTCTGCGAACTCCGCCACTGCGGCTATGCAGTTTACAAGCAGTTTGCGGATAACCTTAAGCGCATCACGCATAACGATTATATCGGTATTATCTCCGACATAGCAGGAGGTCGCTCCGAGATGTATTATTCCCTTTGCGCCGGGGCAGGCATCTCCGTATGTCTTAACATGCGCCATTACGTCGTGGCGAACTTCATGCTCATATTTAGCAGCGCGCTCATAATCTATATCATTGACATGCGCCTTAAGCTCAGCTATCTGCTCCTCTGTAATATCAAGTCCAAGCTCACGCTCGCTCTCAGCAAGTGCGATCCAAAGCTTTCTCCATGTGCGGAATTTTGTATCCGGTGAAAATATCCGTTTCATCTCCGAACCGGAATATCTTGTACACAACGGATTTTCGTACACTTCTCCCATTTTTATAACCGTGCCTTTCATTCTGACTGAGACTCCTGAAATATCAAATAACAGAGCCTGCTTTTCATGTAAAAAACAGCATTACACTATATTATACCACAATTTCATTGTGCCACAGGCACAATGCGCGGCAAAGCCGCAGAGCGATAGCTCAAATTGATGATTCAATGTTCTCTCAGGCGTCAAAAGGCTTGTTTTGCAAGGCTTTTGCAAACGCCATGAGGTTATTATACCACATATTTTCTGAAAATGGAATAGCTTTTATAAAGATTGCGAATATTTATACGTAAAATTTACCGCCCATAAGCGAAGCTTATTTGTACTTTCAAACTATAAGATCGGCATATCCGAGACGGATTATCTTTTCAAGGTCAGATATCGGCATTTCTATCTGATACCCTATCTTTCCCGCACTGAAAAATACCGTCTCAAATTCGGTTGCGCTCATATGGACTGTCGTTCTGAAAAATTTCTTCATCCCTATAGGGGAACATCCGCCGTGTATATATCCTGTCAGAGGAAGCAAATCTTTGGATTTCAGCATTTCTATAGACTTTTCCCCGACAGCTTTGGCTGCCTTTTTCAGATCAAGTTCCTCTGCAACGGGAACCATAAACACATAATTTGCCCCGCTTTTCCCCACTGTAACGAGCGTTTTGAAAACATGTGCCGGATCTTCGCCGAGAACTTCAGCAATCTCCGTTCCGCTCACCGCGTCGGTATCCGCGTAGCAATGCGCCTTATACTTAATTTTTTTACTCTCGATCACGCGCATAACATTTGTTTTATAATCCATTCGACCTTCTCCTGTAAATGCCGCCTAAAGCAGCTTATATTCTCCGTCTCTCTCCATGCAAAGAGTTTTTTCATAAAATACCGTCAGTGCGCGGACAAGCATTTCCGTATCATCAGCGCCCGCAGTCTCATATGCAGAATGCATTGCAAGCTGAGGCAGACCTATATCGACCGTATTAAGCGAGACATGTTCATTCGCTATATTTCCCAGCGTTGAGCCGCCCGCCATATCTGCTCGGTTTGCATACAGCTGAACAGGGATCCCGGCTTCCCCGCATATCAACCTGAACAGTGCAGACGATACAGCATCGGTTGCATACTTCTGACTTGCATTATATTTTATTACTATACCGCCGTTCATGTATACCGAATGATTTCTGTCAGAAAATTCAGGATGATTCGGATGAACAGCGTGTGCATTATCGCATGAAACAAGAAAGCTTTCCGAGACAGCGCGTCTGTACACGGTATCGTCGCCGCCGGTACTCCGAACTATTCGAGTAAGCACATCTGTGAGAAATGTCGATGCAGCCCCCTGCTTTGTACGGCTTCCTACCTCCTCATTGTCAAACAGGCAAAAAACCTTTGCGCTTCCGCTGTCATCTGCGCCGAGAAACGCCGTAAGCGCACCGAACGCACACTGAAGATCGTCAAGCCTCGGCGCTGAAATAAATCCGTTCCATTCGGTTCCGCGCTGCGGAACATATAGAGAAAGATCCCATGACAGAATATCTTCTTCATTCGCGCTCACAGCCGCAGCTACAGCCCGTCTGAATCCTCCGGGTTCTGTCCCTGATGAATATATCGGAAGCATATCCACCGCCGCATTATACGACGCGCTGCTATTCACAGAGCGGTTCATATGTATCGCAAGATTCGGTATCAGCGCCTGCACTCCGTCAAGATCAACAAGCTCCGTCCTGACTCCGCTTTCCGTACGAAGCATTACACGTCCCGCAACCGACAGCGGTCTGTCCATCCATGAAGAACAAATCATACCGCCGTATCCCTCTGTCGCAAGACGCGAACAACAGGAGCCGTCAAGCTCGGCATTTTCTTTTATTCTGAAGCACGGACTGTCACAGTGCGCCGCTGCCATCATAAATCCGACGAAATCGTCGGGCGGCAGACGAAACGCTATCAAAGACGATCCGTTTCTTGTGACATAGTATCCTCTGCCGGGTTCAGGCTCCCAGCTGTCGCGCTCGCAAAGCTCAGTAAATCCGGCTTTTTTAAGTATATCCGCAGTATGAGCCACCGTATGAAACGGCGTCGGACACGCTTCAATAAAATCAAACAGTCTATCATTCATAAAATCGCTCCCTTTGGTATGCAAATGTATCACAGTCCGGAACCATGATCACATTGAAAACCTGTAATTCTGTAATTTTTATGGGTATTATTAAAATTTTTTTTTAAACTTATATCTTTGCTAAACGCTAAGCAAATGCCTTTACAACAGAATTATTTAATATAAAAACCTCGAACAGGAAAATACTGCATGCTTAATTATATCATAAATCGCTGCGTGAAACGCAGCAGCACCGCGAGGTGCGGGACGGTGAAGCCGTGATTTAGTCATTCAATGTTCTCTCAGGCGTCAAAAGACTTGTATGACAAGGCTTTTGCTAACGCCGTGAGGTTATTATATCATACAGTAAACGTCAAGTCAATCACCGAAATAATCGCTATAAATGAGAACCCTGTCTGCCCGCAATAAAAAATTGCGGGCAGGTGCCCCGGAGCCTTGTCGTTTTCACAATAAAAAAGCGGATGCAGTAACTCTGCATCCACATTTTTTACACGTTCATAATAACCGGAAGGATCATCGGCTTTCTCTTTGTTCTGCTGTACAGATATCTCGAAACATCGTCCTTAACATCAGACTTCATCTGAGTCCATTCTATAATTCCGTTATAGAGACAATCTTCAAGCGCACGGCGCGATATGTCGCGCACCTCCTCCATCATTTCCTCAGATTCACGTACATAAACAAATCCGCGCGAAACGATATCAGGTCCGGAAACTATCGTGCGCTCGTCGGTATCGACGGTTGCGACAACAACAATAAGTCCGTCCTGTGAGAGATGTCTGCGGTCGCGAAGGACTATATTTCCGACGTCACCGACAACAGATCCGTCTACCATTATCCGTCCTGACGGTATACTTCCGTTAAAGCGCGCTCCGTCCGCATCTATCTCAAGCACTTTTCCTATATCAGACACAAAAATATTCTGCGCCGGCATTCCCATATACTCGGCGATCTCCTTATGTGCAATCATATGCTTGTATTCGCCGTGAATGGGCATAAAATATTTCGGCTTTGTAAGCGCATGCATGAGCTTAAGTTCTTCCTGGCATGCATGGCCGGAAACATGTATCTCAAGCATCGCATTTCTCCATACAGTCACTCCGTGACGGAGAAGCTCATTTATAATGCGGTCGACCATCTTCTCATTTCCGGGAATTGCGCTTGCACTTATTACGACGAGGTCTTTTTCGCCGAGAGCAATTTTGTCATGATCGCAGAACGCCATGCGGTACAGTGCGCTCATCGGCTCTCCCTGGCTCCCCGTCGTGATAACCGTCAGCTGTGAGGGGTTGTATTTCTTTATTTCATTGATATCGATCAAAACGCCCTTGGGAATGTCCATATATCCCAGTTCAATGGCAGCGCTGAGCACATTGAACATACTG
>CALGZV010000289.1 GCA_937934385.1 uncultured Clostridia bacterium
AACTTCTGTACCGTTAACAGTAATTACGATAGGGCAATAAAATTTTCTCTCTACCGTCCAGTTTTCGAGAGTAACAGTCGCCTCGTTGGTAACTCTTACTGCGACCTCGGGCTTTCCGGTGATCATAGTTTTTGTAAGGCTTCCGCTTGTTCCGGGTGCTACAACCTTATCTTCATTAGACGATATTACAGAATTTGTACCGATTTTAGCAGCATCAGCCGTATTCTCAGTAGTATATTCTGTGCTGAAAAGATTTCCTTCTGCGGCAACCTTAACACCGAATTTTGCAACTCTTGCTTCTGATTTTGCAGTTCCGTTTGTAACATACTTAGCGAATGTTCCGCTTATAGCGCATGTTGAAATAAGTACGGCAACCAGGAGAACGGAAGCCAGTCTCATCATTTTGTTTTTCTTCATGTCTGAAAAACTCCTTTCATGATCTGCCCTTTCGGGCGTCTATTCATCCCCGTTCCGGGGAAGGATATCACCGCCGGAAAATTTATTCCCTGCGGATTTATATATTCAACCTCGGACGTGGCTTCCGAGGGAGGAATACGCTTGATTTATGTATTTGTCTGTGCATGGCATGCAGGCACTGTATGCATTACAACGCGAAGCAATAACAAAATGTTTGTCTGCAAGAATACTTTTCGAAGCCGTCAATTACACAGACCGTGCAAGGCACGGGACGTCAGCTGTCGGTTTTATCTGCCATATCCGGACTGCCCGAATCCTGCGTGCCGGAATCGACCGCTGTGTCATGCTCTGCCGTGCCGGCATTTACCGCAGAAGCGGATCTTTCCGCGGCTGCTTTCTCAGCCCTAAGCGCCTGCAGCTCTGCGAGCAGCTCGTCTGTATCCTCTTTTTTGCTCTTTTCATACATTCTGCGGCGGATTATATCATAGCCGATCAGAAGTATAAGCGGCAGCACAACACAAACAATAAGTCCGGGTGCGGTCTGCATAAACATTGCGACACTTCCTGCGCCCGGTATGCGGAACCGGTACTCTCCGACAAGCCTGTCCGCAGATACCGGCAAACGGTCTGCCGAGTCGTTCGCATCACCCTGCGTACGGAAGCTGAGACTGCCGTTTTCATCTATAACCTCGATGACACGGTGCGTCAGCACGCTTGTTCCGTTTCCGTCCGGATCAAAAAATGC
>CALGZV010000290.1 GCA_937934385.1 uncultured Clostridia bacterium
TTGAGGAAGCGTACATGTATGTCCGTGACCTTTCCGCAGAAGGCGGAACACTTCTTTTTGTCGGAACAAAGAAGCAGGCAGCTGACGCTATCAAAGAGGAAGCTACCCGCGCAGGTATGTACTTTGTAAATGCACGTTGGCCCGGCGGTATGCTCACAAACTTCAAGACCATCAAAAAGAGCATCGCACGTCTCAACAGCCTCACTCAGATGAAAGAGGACGGCACATTCGATCTGCTTCCCAAGAAAGAGGTTGCAAAGCTTCTTAAGGAAATGGCTGACCTTGAAAAGAACCTCGGCGGTATCAAGACAATGGAGCAGCTTCCTTCCGCAGTATTTATCGTAGATCCCCGCAAGGAGAAGAACGCAGTTGCAGAGGCAAAGAAGCTCGGTATTCCGGTAATCGCTATCGTTGATACAAACTGCGATCCCGATGATGCTGACTATGTAATCCCCGGTAACGATGACGCTATACGTGCAATCAAGCTCATCACTTCCGTTATCGCAGACGCTGTTATAGAAGGCAGACAGGGCGAGACAACAGAGGAAGCTATAGCTGAGATCACAGCAGCTGAAGAAGAGGAAGATGCAGAGGCGTAATCGCTTCGGCTTTTCCGACTAAACTTTAAATATTATGTAAGAGATATGCGTGAAGGATATATTTGTCTTTCACGCACAAATCTGTATTTTAAACATTACGGATTTGTGAATTTCGGAAAGGATAAAATAAAATGGCAGAGATTACAGCAAAAATGGTTGCCGAACTCAGAGCAAAGACCGGTATCGGTATGATGGACTGCAAGAAAGCGCTTAAGGAGACCGACGGTGATTTCGATGCAGCAATAAAAGTTCTCCGCGAGCGCGGACTTGCCGTAGCAGCAAAGAAGGCTGACAGAATTGCGGCAGAGGGACTTGTAAGCATTAAGTATAACGAAGCGCACGACGCTGCTGCAATGATCGAGGTCAACACAGAGACCGACTTCGTTGCAAAGAATGCAAGCTTCCAGGCATTTGTCGAGGATCTCCTTGATACCATCCTTGCAAATAAGCCTGCTGATGTCGACGCTCTTCTTGCTTGCAGCTATGCAGGTACAGACCGCACAGTAGAGGCAGTTCTTAAGGATAAGATATATGAGATCGGAGAAAATCTCCGTATCCGCCGTTTCGTTCTCGCAAACGGAACAATAGGTTCTTACGT
>CALGZV010000291.1 GCA_937934385.1 uncultured Clostridia bacterium
GGAGCGCGGAGGTCTCCGTGCGGCGCTACGCACGCTATCGCTCGTGCGTAGTAAACCTTTTCGAGAAAAGGTTTAAGAATCCCAAAGCTTTTAAGAGGGGGATTTTATTTTGAGCGCTGTGGTAATATTTATACGCCCAATTTTACGCGACTGTAAAATGCATTTTGCACGCAAAAACTCTGCATGACAGACTTGCGGACACGGCAATACCGCTACAGTCCTCAGAATTTCGGCATCCGCTGAAATGGCGAAGCCTTTTCATTTACTCGGAAATCAAAGATTTCCGTTTTAGTTAGTTTATGTTAAAACTATATCCCTCACGACGGCTTACGTCGACTCCGTGTCCCGTCGGAAGGTCCTACTGACCGACCGACGACGGGACAAGTAGAACTCCCCTCTGTCTGCCTCTGCGTTGCCGCGCAGCGCATGCGTGAAGAGTTGATTTCCAAAGGAAGAGGAACGCCGCTCGTTCCTTTTCCTTGGTAATCTTTCTTTGCTTAAGCATTTCTTTCTTTTAGAAGAAAGAAACGCTTATATAAAATCATACTTGAAAGTCTGATACCACTCAACTTTTCCCTTTTTCTTTAGAAAAGAAAAAATGTTTCTTAAAATGTTTCTTTAATAAAGAAACATCCAAACACGAAAGGATTATTTGCAATGAAAAACACAACTGCAACATCAAAAAACACAATAGACGGCGAAAAGCTCGTCAAAGTCCGCATACCGCTGACCGGCGAGGACACCGGCGACGTATTCGTGTCGGTCAACGACCGCAACTGGTATATAAAGCGCGGAGCGCTCGTCGAGATACCCGAATGTGCCGCAGAAGTGCTTATGCGCCGCGAGGAACGTATCAGTGAAGCACTCGAATACGAAAACAAAGTACAGAGCCGCAGCGCCGAATAATTTCGCACGGAGGTAAAAAGTGACAGTTAAAGAAGCTATCGAGCGAACCGACGCAATGCGTCCGAATCCGGTGCCGCTCAGCGAAAAGATAAACCGTCTCTGCTCGGTAGACCGCACAGTCATGAGCGAAATCGTGCTACGCCATGAGCATGCGCCTGATCTCTCTTTTGACGGCTATTCCGAGGACTCGCAGGATGAGACTCTTCTCGTTCCTCCGCCGTATGACGAGCTTTATATCTACGCTCTCGAAGCGCTCATCTACTATGCCTGCGGCGAGCTTACGCGCTACAACAACAGCCTTGCCACTATGCAGAGCATTTACGAATCGTACAGGCGCGAATACCACCGCACTCACATGCCCCTGCGCTCAGACATCAGGTATTTACAGTAAGAAAGTAAGAGAACGAGCCTCCCGGGGATACGCTGATGTTTCAGGCAGGAGGTCTCCGACGGGGGAGCTGCAACGCACACTTGCTATGCAAGTCGTGCGTTTGAAAAAAGCTGCGCAAAAACTTTTAAGAAGGGGATTTTATTTTGAGTGTATGTCTGATATTTATACGCCCAATTTAGCGTGACCGCGAGAGATATTTGAACGAAAGCGCTCTGTGCGACAGACTTGCAGGCACGTATCTACCGCTGCAACCCTCAGAATTTCGGCATACGCCGAAACTCGGCACTTTGTGCCGTAATAAGTAGTTTAAATCGGACGATGCGACTTGTTTATCCAAACACAGACTAATTTATACGACAAACTTGCAAAGCAAGTTTGCGAGTTCCGCCGTATGGCGGAATTCTACAGACTACGGCGGTACTGCTGAGTCCGCAAGTCTGTTTATGCAGAGTGCCGAGTACAAATACATTTCACCGTCGCCCCCATTGGGCGTGTAAATTTTGTCCGGACTCCCTAAATGAAATTCCCCTATTAAAGTTTTTTGGATCCTTAAACCTTTTTTCCAAAAAAGGTTTAAGCCGTCGGAGACCTTTTCGGGAAAGGGTTTAAGCCCTCGGAATGTTTTCCCGAAAGCACCTCTACGAAAAAACAAAAAGGAAAAAAGAAAATGAATCTACCGAATCTGCTTGCTCCGAAAAGGAGCATTGAGACCGTTCAAAGCTTCGGCGGTCTTGCGAAAAACGCGCGCGGTGCGTCGCAGTTTGCATATATGGAGAATCTGTCGTCCGACGCATATCCGCTGCTCAGCACCCGACCGCTGCGCGGCATAATCAAAACCGGGGACTTTGAAGTCTCCTCGTCGCTGTACGTCGGAGATTATCTCTGCTACACGCACGATCAGTATTTTATCATGGACAAAAACCCCGCCTACAGCTCGGACGATACCCGAACGGTAGTGTCAATGGGACTGTCGGGCGATCCTGACACGCGCCTTGTCGGAATGGGAAGCTACATCCTTATAATGCCCGACAAAAAGTACATAAACACCGCCGATACCTCCGATTTCGGCGATATCGAATTCCATGCGTCGCTCACGGGAGCTGAATTCTCTCCGTGTACGTTTGACGGCGACGAGGACAGCGGCGGAGAATACGTCAAAATATCCTCACCGTCTCTCGGCGGCGGACTGTCGGCAGGCGACGGAATAGCCGTATCGGGAATAACCGCGGACGGACTGTCGCAGCTCTGCGGAAATGCGGTCATTACCGCCGCCGGAAACGGCTTTATCGTAATTCCCGGTAAGATCTCAGAAAGCAAAAACTCAGCCGTGACGCTCGACCGCACGATGCCCGATGTCGATTTTATGACCGAATCGGGAAACCGCATGTGGGGCTGCCGCCACGGAATATCGGAAAACGGCGGCACAATCAACGAGATTTATGCCTCAAAGCTCGGCGACTTCAAAAACTGGAACGTCTTTCAGGGACTCTCAACAGACAGCTATGCCGCATCGGTCGGTACGCCCGGAGATTTCACAGGCTGCACAAGCTTTGCGGGAAATCCCGTATTCTTCAAAGAGGACTTCATTCACCGCGTTTTCGGCTGCTATCCCGAACAGTATCAGGTGCAGACAAGCGCGTGCAGCGGCGTTCAGAGCGGTTGCTCAGGCAGCATTGCGACCGTCCGCGGAGTGCTGTATTACAAAAGCCGCACGGGCGTATGCCGATATGACGGTTCTGCTCCCGTGCCGGTGAGCGGCGCGCTCGGAGACACGCCGTATTCCTCTGCAGTCGCAGGCGCTCTCGGCGGCAAGTATTATATTTCAATGAAGGATCCGTCCGGAAAACCTTCGCTTTTCGTGTTAGACACCGAACTCGGACTGTGGCACCGCGAGGACGGGACCGCCGTGCGCTCGTTCGCATCATTGCAGGGCGGTCTGTATTTCACCGCTGAGGGCGATCCTTCGGCGATATTCTCGGCATGCGGCGGCGGGAACGATTCCGAAAAGCAGTTCCGCTGGCTCGCGCAGACCGGGATCATCGGCACGGAAGATCCTGCAGGAAGATATATGTCCGGCGTGTCGCTTTGCATGTCTGCGTCACCCGGCAGCCGAATTTCCGTCAGCGTCAGATATGACAGTCAGGACCGTTTTGATAATATCGCGTCTTTCACGCCTATGACTGCCGCATCTTTTAATATGCCCATAGCCCTCCGCCGCTGCTCGCATTTCGAGCTTCGCCTTGAGGGAGTCGGCAGCGCCAAGCTCTATTCCCTTTCATACATTTATGAAAAGTGCGAGTTGTGAGCCTCCGGCGGGCAGCTTTTTGAAAAAAGCTGCGCAAAAAACTTTTAAACTGGGGATTTTATTTAAAACGTTTGGGTAATATTTATACGCCCAATAGAGCGCGATCGTGTTATTTATTTACATGCAAGCACTCTGTAAGACAGACTTGCAAACGCGTATCTACCGCTACAGTCCTCAGAATTTCGCCATTCGGCGAAACTCGCAAACTTGCTTTGCAAGTTTGGCGTATCAGTTAGTGTGTGTAAAAAAACGTCTGCGACTGCTTACGTCGATTCAGTGTCCCGTCGGAAGGTCATAATGACCGACCGACGACGGGACAAGTAAAACTTCCCTCTGTATGCCTGTAGCCGCCACGCGGCGTATAAAGCGGAAAGTGGGATTCCAAAGGGAGAGAACCGCCGCACGGTTCGTTCCCTTTGGTACATTTTCTTTGGCAAGCGTTTCTTTGCTGTATGGCAAAGAAATGTTTGAAATAAATCATACTTAAAAATCTGATATCATCCTGAATTTCTTAAAATGCTTCTTTCATAAAGAAACATCCACCCCCTCTTTTGTAAGCTTTTCTCCATAAGAAAAGCGGAAAGGACTAAAATGATCCCACCTATAACACCGCCGCATATCGACGCGCAGAGCATCGACGGCAGACTGTCACAGCTCCGAAGCTACCTCGGCACGCTTGCCGATCAGCTCAATCTGATCGCATCAGAGCTTGACTCGCATATATCGCACGTAGAGCATGAGATCGACGGGCTGCGCCTGAATAGAGAGCAGTAAATATCCGCTTGTCTTTTAAATTCTACCGAAAGGAAAGTAAGATTCCGTACCAACGCCGCAATCTCCGGTTACTCCGGAACCTTATTGTATTAAAGTAAAATGTCACTTGTTACAGAATTTCTGAAAAAAATAAAAAAAGCAGTCCCGGCCACCGAGTCAGCCCAATCTGTCAGGCAAAACGGACTCGACGGCATTCAGGACAAGTATGTAAGCCGCTACGGCACAATGAAAAGCGCGGCGCTCGCCGAGCTTAATTCCCGGAAGCCTTTCAGCTACGATCCCGACGGCGACGCGCTGTATAAATATTACCGCGACAGCTACTCCTCCTCCGGACGCCGTGCGATGGAAGATACCGTCGGACGGGCAGCATCTCTGACAGGAGGTTATGCAAACAGCTACGCGGTAAGCGCAGGCGGGGACGCCTATAACCGCGAACTTGAAAAGCTCGGAGACAAGCTTCCTGAGCTGTACAGCCTCGCATATGACCGCTATAAGGACGAAACCGACGCGATAAAGTACCGGTACGAACTGCTCGACCGCGCCGACGAGCAGGCTTATTCACGCTACCGTGACAGCCTGAGCGATAAATACGCA
>CALGZV010000292.1 GCA_937934385.1 uncultured Clostridia bacterium
GGAATTGCGGTTCCGTAGGTGATAGCTCCCGTAGTTGTCAGTGATTGCAGGATACCGACAGATGCTCCGGACGACTGGATTATTGCCGTAACTATAAGACCGGTAAGCATTCCGAGAATAGGATTACTGAACATTGTAAGCATCGAACGGAATGTCTCATTATCGTTGAGTACTGAAACCGAAGCTGACATGGTGTCCATTCCGACCATAAGGACAGTAAATCCGAGAAGTATTGTACCTATATCCTTCTTTTTTCCCTTTTTGGAGAACATGATAAGGGATATTCCGATCATTGCGATTATAGGAGTCCATGACGACGGCTTCAGCCAGTTCAGTATCGACGATGCGGCAGCTCCGCCCTCAAGTCCTGAAAGACCGATGAGCCATGCAGTCGTTGCCGCTCCGAGATTTGCTCCGAATATGACTCCGACCGACTGAGTGAGAGTCATGGTTCCGGAGTTTACAAAGCCGACTACCATTACTGTCGTCGCCGACGACGACTGCACGATCGTTGTTACTACGAGGCCGAGCAGAAAGCCTTTGACAGGGTTGGACGTCATTCGTCCGAGGATGGATTTGAGCTGATTTCCCGCGCTTCTCTTCAGAGCATTGCCCATTACGTCCATTCCGTACAAAAACAGGGCGAGTCCGCAGAGAAGCTTCAGAATATCGAAAATACTCATCTGAAAATTCCTCCGTACAGGTATAGCATCGGAAAAAGCTTGTCCGACGCACATTTTTAACATTTTTATGCTTTTTTTATCATAATCTGTCAATGTTAAAAACAGATGTGATCTATGTTAAATCTGTGTAAAGTGAGCCCGAATTTTCAGCCTGTTTTATATCGACGGAGCGGGAACTATCTTTTCTTTGTGATAGATAAGATCTACGTCTTTTCTCCACTGAATCGGAGGATCGGTATCCGGCCACGGAGCAAAGTGCTGGTCCATAAGCTCTCCCCAACAGCTGCCCGGTGTATTGTGTGTGTCAAGCTTTCCTTTGAAGCAGAGTCCGTCTGACGGATCGTTATCCTCGAGATAGTGGAACAAAAGATTTTCATGCATATATATAGCGCCGTGTTTGCCTCCGGAGCCGGGCGTTTCTTCCTGCATCTGATGATGATAGAAAATATATGAAGCGAGCATTTCCGGACGGATCTTCATAAGCATTCCGAAAGGCTTTGACGGACGGTGGCGCATCCAGTCGGTATCGTCTACGGGGCGGTTATAGTGGAAAATGTCATACATACGTATCCAGTATCTTTTCTCAGCTTCTCCGGGCCATGCTTCGAGCAGTCCGCTTAGGTCTCCCCAAAGCTGCTCGGGAGTTATCTCAGAGTCGTCTTTTGATTCATAATAGAGAAAAACGCGTTCTCTCCATGTCATTGCACTTGCGGAAACTATGTGATCCGGCAGAACTGCGGCATTCATTGCATTTCCGAGGTCTTCTTTCCCGACACCGCTTCCAAGCTGTGCGGTATAAACTAAACGGTAGATCATTTTATATTTCCTTTCGGGTTGTCTTTTTCCCGGGATACGGGATTTTAAATAATTGTAGCATATAAATACACAAAAATCCATAGTTTTTGATTTTTTTCTTTTTAAATATGTCAGATCTGTGTACTATGGGAGATTTTTTTGAAAATCGGTCTGATTTTTTAATATTTGCTTGCAAAAAATGATGTAAAAATGTATAATAAAATACGTATGACATTTTGGTATATATTTTCCGGATCTGCGGATCTTTTGCGCGTTATGCGTGTCGCAGCAGTGTTAGACGCCTTCCGCAGACGGTATACCTGCATAATTAAATTTTTCATTTAAATGAGGAGTATTATACATATGAAGCTTACAAAAGAACAGATTCAGTCGGTCAAAGCACGCGGTTTTCTTCTTAATCGCGGTACGGAGAATTTTTCGGGACGTATAGTTCCGGTTGCCGGAGTTTACAGTGCCGAGGATCTTGCTTCCATATCCGAATGTGCAAAAAAATTCGGCAACGGCAAAGTCTGCTTTACGAGCAGGCTTGCAGCCGAGATCGTCGGAATACCTTTTGAAAAGATAGATGAGGCAGACGCATTTGCGCGCTCCCGCGGACTTTATTTCGGCGGAACGGGAGCAAAGGTCCGTCCGCTTACGAGCTGTAAGGGAACGACCTGCGTTTACGGAAATATTGATACTCAGAAGCTCGGCGCCGTCCTGCACGAAAAATTCTATGTCGGTATGGCTGATGTCAAGCTTCCGCATAAATTTAAGATCGGTGTCGGAGGTTGTCCGAACAGTTGTATGAAACCGAGTCTAAACGATGTTGGAATCGAGGGGCTCTGTGATTTTGAATTTGACAGTGAGCATTGCCGCGGATGTGCAAAATGCGCGGTTGAAATGTGCTGTCCGTCGCGTGCTGTATCAAGGAATGACGGAAAGGTTTCGATAGATCCCGAAAAATGTCTTGACTGCGGCGTA
>CALGZV010000293.1 GCA_937934385.1 uncultured Clostridia bacterium
GATATCAGGCGGCCGCGTTCGTCGTAGCTGTAGGTGACGGTCTGGTAGGGATCTTTTGTCTCTGCCGGCTTTCCGTTTTCGCCGTAGGATGTGTTAGATACAAGAGTTGTGGAAATGACGTTTCCTTCATGAGTGACCGATGTTTTTGTTACGGGATTTCCGTTCTTATCAAATTCAAAAGTGATATTTTCGGTCACATCATTTGTCTGACGCGGATCATGTGATACTGTTTTTGCCTCTGCAAGATTTCCACCATTATATGCGAGATCTGATTCAAAACGTAATCCGTTGTATTCAGTAACGGCAACTTTATGCAAAAGGCCGCCATCGTCTGTATATTCGCTGTTTACTGTATTCCAGAAGTTTTTACCGTAGCGGTAGGAATAGCAGGAGCTTCCGGAGTTGTCTGCTTCGTGAACTCGGTTCGGAACAAGCTCACCGTTTTCTCCGTACTGGAATACATTGTGCATCACGCTTATATCGCCCGTTGCCTCGTTGCGGCGGAGCGATGTCTCGGTGGAGAATATTTTTTCTATACCTCTGTCGGTGCGTGTCGTTGTTATCTTACCGAGATCGGCGATCCTGTTTCCGTCCTTATCGGTAAGTGTTGTGCCGTCGTCTCTGATCGCGTAGGTGTTGTAGACAGGATCATATTCAAACCACACCTCGCTTGAAGATCCGGCTTCGGGATAATATTTTATATATGAAGGAACAAGATATTTTTTCTCTTTGTCGAATGTCGGTGTATCCCTTCCGATAATGGCTCCGACGCTTGTACATGCCGCGAGCGTTCCCGCAACTGTGATAACCGCGAGACTGAGCGCGATCATGCCGCGCCCGCGGTGTTTTTTCGTTGTATCAAAAATGTTCATGAATCTCTCCTTTACTGCGCGCCGTTTTTCTTTTCCGGTGCGCGGATCAAGCTGCGCGAGCAGGGGAGCTTTTGTTCCGACAGTGCTGCGCAGCACTGCTATCATCGTTTCGCCGTAGGATATACGGTCGTCGCTTGAAAATCCTGCCGTTACGAGTTCGTCGCAGGACAGCTCAAGCTCTGCTATGCACCGCGAAGCCGCCGCACGTACCGCGGGATTGTACCAGTGCATAGACTGGGCGATCTGACAGAGAAGCTGAGTGCGCAGATCGCCTCTTTTGAAGTGGGTAAGCTCATGTGCGAGTACGGCGCGCAGACCTGCTTCATTTCCTTTTATAAGGAGATCAAGCTCGGGCAAAAGTACCGTCGGGCTGAGAAATCCGCAGAGCATAGCGCCCTGAGTTTTCGGCGCGAACA
>CALGZV010000294.1 GCA_937934385.1 uncultured Clostridia bacterium
GCATAATCTGTTTTGGAATAATCATCAGGAAGAGTTACCGTATGTGTAAACGTGTCATCCGTTTTTTTATCAAGAAGAGCGTCGTCAAAGTCGACCTTTCCCTCGCCAACGGTAACAGAATAGCTGCTTTGATTATCTATTTCAGTATCTCCTGATTTGAGAGTATAGTCTACGGAAACAACATCATCTTTCTTAATTCCGCGGTCAGTCACATCTGAGGATGTCGTATACTGCGTCTTTATCTGTTCCACAGCTTCGTCATAGTTTTTTTCTATTTCTTCCGATGTTATTTCGACGCCTTTATAATTTCCTACAGTCACATATTCGTCAAGATTTATATCATAGGAAACAGATCTGCCGCAGCCGCACATTCCGGCTATCATTGCAGCTGCAATTCCGACAAGTAAAATGTTCTTCTTCATATTGTTACGTCCTGTCTCTCCTTTGATCTTATATTTTATATTCAAAATTACGCAAGATTCATAAACAGCTTAAAGCAAAGCCATGCAACAAATAAAAACGGAAACAACGCCATGATTATCATTATCACGGTAAACAGAGCATCCGATAATTTCTTTTTTAATTTCCTCGACATAGAATAAAATGCCACCTTTCAACCATTGCAATCAATTCTCTTTTAGGAATTTATATACAAAAAATCTATGATATAATCAGTATAAATTACAATTATTAATCCAGTATGAACAAAGTGAAAAAAACATAGACCTATATTCAGTATACTGTGTCAAACCGACTGTATTGTGCATAATATGGAAACAAAGGTGATGACACCGTACTTACATAGAAAGGTCTGATAATACCGTGAAAATTATGGTAATGAGATCCCCCAAACTCATCGCTCCGATTTTGAGGAAGCTGCTCGGAGTAAAAAAAAGAAAAAAGGATCAGTAATAACAGCCTTGCATAAGCCGCGCCGGAATTTTTATTCCGGCGCGGCTTATGCGTTTATATTAAAATATCAAAAAGAGTGATCTGATTTGTCGCGCTGAGTCCGTCAAGTGCTCCGTTATTCTGCAAAACATCGATAACAGCCTTAGATATCTGTGCTCTTATCCGAAGCTCCTCTACAGACAGCACATCTCCTTCGTCACGCACACGCGCAATACTTTGCGCGGCGCTTTCTCCAAGTCCGTTCAGAGAAGAAAACGGCAAACGTATCTTTCCGTTTTCCGGAAGAAATGCAAACGCATCAGATTTTTCAAAGCTTACCGGAAGGAACACTACGCCTCTTGCCAATGCTTCGTTGGCAAGCTGGAGCGTTGCGGTCATTGCAGCCTCTTTCTGAGTCGCATCCTTTCCTTTCGCAGCTATTTCCTCAAGAGTCTTTTTTATGCCGGATCTTCCGCGCATTACTATCTCCGCGTCAAATCCTCCGGGCGCGGCGGAAAAGAACGCCGCGTAAAACACAAGAGGCATATGTATCTTATACCATGCAAGCCGGATCGCCGACATAGCGTACGCCGCTGCGTGAGCCTTCGGGAACATGTATTTTATCTTTTTACACGATGCAATATACCAGTCAGGAACATCATGCTCTTTCATGTTTTCTTCGTATTCCGGCTTAAGTCCCTTACCCTTTCGGACATCCTCCATTATCTTAAACGCCTTTGAACTTTCCACACCTTTGTTTATTAAATAAGTCATAATGCTGTCCCTTGTG
>CALGZV010000295.1 GCA_937934385.1 uncultured Clostridia bacterium
TGGAATTTGCCGCTTTTATTGTAAAACAACAAGGTTCCGGGGTACCCGCCCGCAAATTTTATTTGTGTCCTGTGGGTTTTTATTTTCGGGACAGTTTTTTCTTGCGGAAAAGAAACATGCATGCAAGTAGAATCGCAGGGAATATCACTGCTGCCAAAATTCCTTTTTTCAGATCGTCTCCGAATATGTCCGAGACGAATCCGACGAGCGTCGGACCGCCTGAACAGCCCATGTCTCCGGCAAGCGCCATAAGTGCGAACATTGCGGTACCGCCTCCCGGAATTCCTGCTGCTGCCTTACTGAATGTACCGGGCCACATTATTCCGACCGAAAGTCCGCACATTGCGCATCCGGCGAGTCCGATGACGGGATTCGGAACGAGTGATATACACAGGTACGATATTACACAAAGTATGCAGCTTCCGCTCATGAAACGGTCGAGAACGATCTTATCTCCGAACTTGCCGTAAAACATTCTTGAAAGTCCCATGAGTACCGCAAAAGACATAGGCCCTGCAAGGTCTCCGGCTACCTTTGACATTCCGAGCCCTTTTTCGGCAAATGCCGACGCCCACTGGCTGACCGACTGCTCGCTTGCTCCGGCGCACAGCATCATCAAAAGGAACAGCCAGAAGCTTTTATTTGCGGCAAGCTCGCGAAGCGACAGTCCTTTTTCGCCGTCTTTGATAAGCGGCGCGATCGGAACTCTTGCAAACATAAATGTATTGAAGACAGGGACTGCTGCCCATATAAGGGTAAGTATCTTCCAGTTTCCGATTCCGAATATGCCGAAAAATGCAGTGGAGATAAGCACGACTCCGACATGTCCCCAACAGTAAAACGAATGAAGCAGACTCATCGTTTTTTCCTTGTTATCCGACGGACATGCTTCAACTACAGGACTGACAAGTACCTCAAGAAGTCCGCCTCCGACGGCATACACAGCCACCGCGGAGAGTATACCGATAAAAGGATCGGCGAGCAGATCGGGAAGAAACGCGAGCATTATCAGACCGAGAGCGCTCAGCACATGCGCGATGAGCATTGATATTCTGTATCCAATACGGTCGACGAAGCTTACCGATAAAAGATCAACAGTCAGCTGAAGCGCAAAATTAACGGTGACAAGCAGCGTTATTTTTGACAGCGGTATGCCGTAGCTTTTATTAAAGAACAAAAACAGAAGCGGTGCAAAATTATTTATGATTGCCTGTACTATGTAACCTGTAAAGCATGCGTATATCGTTTTTCGGTAGCGGTTATTTTCGGAAATTACTGTACCCTGCATAAAATATTCCTTTCGTGAGTATTACAAAGATAAGTTATATATCATATGTCTATAAAACGTCAAGAGGTAATTGGCGTTTTGAGTAAATTGCAGAGCGTATTGTTTTTCTTCATATATTTTGTTATAATAATTATAGAGACAAGAGTGCTTACGTTTCTCATTTGTATCACAATTGCAGAGCCTGAAATAAAAAGGAGTAGTAATGGAGCATAGAAAATATATTGAATTTTTAAATATTATTGAAAAATTGAAATGCAATACACGTCATTCATGGACATCAAGCGGCAGACATGAATCTGTCGCAGAGCATTCCTGGCGGTTGGCGTTATAGCTATGCTTTGTGCTTATGGAAGCTCTGATATCTCATAATGAGGCAGATATTTCAACGTGGCTTCCAAGAGAATACGAAGAAAATCTTTCATACGGTCAAAAAAACGCAGAATG
>CALGZV010000296.1 GCA_937934385.1 uncultured Clostridia bacterium
CATTTGCTTTTTGCAAGTGTATTTATAGGCTGCTGACTTTTGTCAGCAGCCTTTTTTGTTTCAATAACATACCGCCCGCTTTAAATTATTACAGAAACTTTTTTATGCCGGGGATCTTTCTGAGAATATAAGTAACCGTAATTCCGGCAAGACAGGCAGCAAAGATCCATATAAGGCATGCCGGAAGAGAGTGTATATAGGGGACAAGCACCCGAAATACGGCTTTTGTCTGATTGCGGTATATATACTCAAACAGATATGTTCCGAAAGTGCATGCACTGACGGCGGACAGAAATCCGGAAAGCTTTCCGGAAATTTTATGTGTGTCAAAAAACAGCTTTGTACCGAAATACAATGCGGCTGCCGGAATGAAGATCCACGTGTCGAAAAATACCCCGCACGTACTTTCCCTCCAATCGCCTATGAGTATACATCTGTAATGTGTGAGCGCACCGCAGATGCATATGGCTGCCATACCTGCCGCAGCAAGAATCAGAAAGTATTTTTTTCTGAAAACCCTCTCTGGCAAGCGATGCTCTATATAGTAACCAAGCAGGGGAAAGACAATGTTTTTCTGTCTGAAAAATAAGTTGAAATACTGACTATAGCTTGTGCCGTCACGCCATATGAGAAATTGCAGTATCTGAAGCGACTGTACCAGAAAATAAAGGGAAAAGAGCAGAATAAAATCACGGTTGCTCATGGCTTTCGCGAGCTTTCTGAGAAACGGAAGCATAAGCAGATACGCAAGATATGAGTAGAGATACCAATATGGAACTGTGATATTGCCGGTATACAGCCTTTTGGCAAAGTCAGCGGGTGAAATTCCGGATATATAACCTTTGCTGTATTTGTAAAGGTATATCAGCGCCGAGCCGGCGATCAGCACGACCGCGAAGCGCAGAATACGTTTTTTCAGGATAACTCTAAGCGGCTCGTCTTTATGGAGCAGCAATGCTCCCGATACCATAAAAAAGAGCGGAACGGCTGTTCTTATGAATACCGAGATAAACAGATAAAAAGGATATGCCACGGAGCTGCGCGCAGCCGTAAAAAGCACGAAGCCATCTTTTCCTGTATGATTGAAAAGAACCATAAATATAGCCGCAATGCGAAGCGCGTCCATATGGCTTTTTCTGACACATGTTTTTTTACAGTGAATTACCTGAGTTTCCATATCAGAGATTATGCTCCTTTTTCTGAGACATAAAATATACGGTCAGAATATTATTCTGACCGTATTGCTGTATAATTATTCAGCGATCCGGATAGTACATTAAAGTCCAGTGCGAACATAAACTCATTCTTCAGTATCATGCGAAATCGATTCGCGGCGTTTTAAACGGTTTTGCTTGGCAGTTTCGCGGCGGCGGCGCTCGGTTTCTTTAACTGTTTTAATGCGGCGTTGTTCTTCGATCTCGCGGCGGCGGATATTGAAATCCGATTTGGGATTTACCAGCTCGCGCCAGTCGATATCACCGCGCTCAACGGCGCGGATAAGAACCTCGGCGGATGCGATATTTGTTGCAACAGGTATATTGTGAATGTCGCACAGACGCAGCAGCTCCAAAGATACTTCATTCATGCTTGATTCAGGAGAGGAATCCCTGAACATAATAACAACGTCGACTTCGTCATATGAAACTCTTGAAGTGATCTGCTGTACACCGCCGTGGGAACCCGGAAGCAGACATTCGATTTCGAGACCTGTAGACTCGGCGACAGACTTGCCGGTTCTTCCGGTTGCGCATAGCTTCTGCTTGCTCAGAATACCGCAATATGCGATACAGAGCTGATTCAGAAGCTCTTTCTTTTTGTCGTCTGCGATCAATGCGATTTCCATAATAAATCAATATCCTTTCTTTTAATCAGTGGCAACGTCCCATAATTCAACGTTTTCAGCGGGATATGGGACTCCCGCTGAAAAAATCAAGTAAAACCCGCCGCCTATAGGGGCGGGGACATCTTGGTTTGGTTATAATATAGCCGATAAAACCGGACTTGAAATGCGAGTGTAAAAAAGTAAAAAGTTTAAATGGCTTCCATGCAGCGTTTGCGTATGCCGCCGGGAAATCCGTTGAAGAGGCGGACATCCTCTCCGCATATACGGG
>CALGZV010000297.1 GCA_937934385.1 uncultured Clostridia bacterium
CTGTAGCTTTTACGGTCGTCTGCATGGACAAAATTTTCATAAAGATCCTTTTTTGCATTTACGAGTTCTTTTTCGGTGACTTCAAGCATTTCGCAGAGACCGTTGCTTGCAAAGCTTATACGAACGGGATCGCTGAGAATATATTGATGAAAGCCGTATATTCCGCGGCTTAATATTTCCTCCGTATTTCCTATCATATTTTTCATAAGATCTCCTAAAATAACAAGGTATCCTGCTTTATTCCGCTGATGCGTCCAAACAAAAAATTATATCATAAAAGCAAGGCGCAATGCTTTTTGACGCATTGAATCGCGACTGAAAGAAAGTTACGAACTGCGCCATATAAAATTTAATTTGCAAAGCAAATTAAATTCCCGAAGTAAAGCAAAATAGTCGGGGCAAAGAAAGGCCGAGAGAGAAAGAACCGTGCGGCGGTTATAATAATCGTTCTTATTTTGAGATTTTTGCGATAGCCTTTTCTATATTATCAAGCGTATCGCGGTATCCGTCAAGCTTCTTGCGTTCACCGTCAACGACAGCCGCCGGAGCTTTTGATACGAAGCCTTCATTAGCAAGCTTCTTTTCAATACGAGCGATCTCACCGAGAGTCTTTTCCCTGTCGGCGGAAAGTCTCGCAAGCTCCTTCTCGAAGTCGATCATCTCCGCAAGCGGAATATATATCGTAGCTGCGTCGGAAACGATCTGAACGGCGTCGTCGGCATGATAGCCGTCAACCACATGCACCTCAGAAGCCGAGGCAAGCTTTCCGAAAAAGCTGCTTCCCGCCTCAAACGTATCCCTGTCGGCGGTAACAATGTAAAGAGCAGCCTTCTTTGACGGAGGAACGTTCATCTCTGCACGGCGGTTTCTTATCGCACGTATGCAGGCAATGATGCGGTCCATCTTCTGCTCATCCGATTCGAATACAAGCTCTTCATTATATTTCGGATATGCCGAGATCATAATGCTTTCGCCGTCATGCGGCAGACTCTGCCAAATTTCCTCGGTTATGAAAGGCATAAACGGATGCAGAAGCTTCAACGTTTCCGAAAGAACAAACACGATCACACGCTGAGCGTTGAAGTCGCCTGATGAAAGTCTCGGCTTTACAAGCTCGATATACCAGTCGCAGAACACATCCCATACAAAATCATAAAGCTTCGAGAGAGCAACACCAAGCTCATAGCGGTCGATATTTTCGGTAACCTCAGCTGTAAGACGCTCAAAGCGCGTCAGTATCCATCTGTCTTCGAGCGCAAGCTCACCGGTACACGGAAGCCCTGTCCCGTCAATGGTAAGATTCATCAGAACAAAGCGGGCAGCATTCCAAAGCTTATTTGCAAAGTTACGCGCCGCCTCGATCTTTTCATCCGAAAAACGCATGTCATTTCCGGGAGAATTTCCGGTCGTAAGCGCAAAGCGAAGCGCATCCGCACCGTATTTTTCAACGACTTCAAGCGGATCGATACCGTTTCCGAGCGATTTTGACATTTTTCTTCCCTGCGCGTCACGGACAAGTCCGTGAATAAAGACATGCGGGAACGGGATCTGTTTTTTCACATCCTCCGGGAATACGCCGCTCATATTTTCAAGTCCCATAAATATCATCTTGGATACCCAGAAAGTGATGATATCATAAGCGGTAACAAGAACCGAAGTAGGATAGAAATATTCAAGCTCTTTTGTATTGTTCGGCCAGCCGAGTGTTGAAAACGGCCAGAGAGCGGAGGAGAACCATGTATCGAGAACATCTTCGTCCTGATGAACATGTGCGGAACCGCACTTCGGGCAAACCTCAACGTTTTCCTCTGAAACAGTCATTTCTCCGCAGTCATCACAGTAATAAGCAGGGATACGGTGTCCCCACCAAAGCTGACGCGAAATACACCAGTCGTGAATATTCTCCATCCAGTTAAGGTAAAGCTTAGAGAATCTTTCGGGAATATAGTCTACCGTACCATCGCGAACGACCTTGATAGCCGGCTCGGCAAGAGGCTTCATGCGGACAAACCACTGACGCGATGCAGTCGGTTCAAGAACAGTTCCGCAGCGGTAGCAGTGACCGACCTCATGCGTACATTTTTCAATTTTAACAAGCGCTCCGCAAGCGTCAAGATCCGCAACTATGCGTTTGCGTGCTTCATAACGGTCGAGCCCGGCGTAAACGCCGCATTCGCCGTTCATTTTTGCGTCAGGCGTAAGCACCTGTATCATCGGAAGGTCGTGACGCTGTGCGACCTCAAAGTCGTTCGGATCATGACATGGAGTGATCTTAACGCATCCAGTTCCGAATTCAGGTTTCGCATGCTCGTCGGCAACGACAGGAATCTGTCTGCCTGTAAGCGGCAGATCAAGCATTTTTCCGATATATTTCTTATATCTTTCGTCGTCGGGATTTACTGCAACAGCAGTATCTCCGAGCATCGTCTCCGGACGCGTCGTAGCAACTGTAAGATACTCGTCGCAGTCGGACAGTTTATAACGGATATGCCAGAATGCGCCCTCAAGCTCCTTATGCTCTACTTCCGCATCGCTGATCGCGGTAGCACAGCTCGGACACCAGTTTATAATACGGAAACCGCGGTATATAAGTCCTTTGTTATAAAGATTTACAAAGGTCTTTCTTACAGCGGCAGAAAGATTATCGTCCATAGTGAAGCACTCACGGCTCCAGTCACATGACGATCCGATCTTCTTGAGCTGATTTATAATACGGTCGCCGTACTTTTCCTTCCACTGCCATACAAGCTTCAGAAATTCCTCGCGTCCGATATCATGACGGGAAAGTCCCTTTTCCTCGCGGAGCATCTGCTCGACCTTGATCTGCGTTGCAATACCCGCGTGATCGGTTCCGGGAATCCACATGGTATTGTATCCCTGCATGCGCTTTGTTCGGATAAGAATATCCTGAAGTGTGTTGTTGAGAGCATGTCCCATGTGAAGCTGTCCGGTAACATTCGGAGGCGGAATAACTATATTAAACGGCTCTTTGCTCCGGTCGTCGTCCGGTTTGAAATAACCGTTTTCCTCCCAAAACTTATACCATTTGTCCTCAAACTCAGACGGGGCATAAGTTTTTGCCAACTCTTTTTTCATTATATTTTCATTCCTTTCAGGCGGAGATATATTTTCAGTAAACAGCTGCGATCCGGTACAGCTCTTATCTTATTAATAATAGATACATTGTAGCATAATTAAAAAAAATTGTCAACACTTGCATATACCGGGAATACGGTATAAATACAGCAGAATAATGCTCTCGATGTTTTTCGGGATTGCAAAATTCAAGTAAATATGGTATCATAAAAATGCCATAATCATACCTTGGAACAAAACATCGGCTTTCAAGCCTTCAGTTCTATCAAACGCTTGACAATCCCGGCTATATAATATATAAAAAACAGTTCTGACACATACAAATATACAGGAAAGGAATTTACATAATATGAATAACAGTTTTTACGCGATACTGTTCAGACAGCGCTATATAAAGCGGTGGGGACTGATGCGGAACACTTACGACGAAACTCTCGAAGAGCATGCGGCGGAAACAGCGATGCTCGCACATGCGCTCGCGTCTATCGGGAATGAGATACTCGGAATACCTGCAAATGCCGACCGCGCGGTTACTCTTGCGCTTTTCCATGACGCAACCGAAGTATACACAGGAGACCTGCCTACGCCGGTCAAATACTACAGCGATGAGATCAGAGAAAGCTATAAAAGGATAGAAGCGGAAGCCGCCGCACGCATATGCACCACACTTCCCGACAAACTGCGGCACTCATACGAAGCTATACTCAGAACGGACAACATATCAGACCCGGAGGAAGCACATCTATGGGAGCTTGTAAAGGCAGCCGATAAGCTGTCCGCATATATAAAATGTCTTACCGAACAGCGGTCCGGCAATCACGAATTTGACTCGGCTGCTCAGACAATATATAAAACACTCTCCGAAACAGACTGTCCTGAACTGCACTGGTTCATGGAAAATCTTTTAGAGCCTTTTACCGTGTCTCTCGACGAAGTCGGACTGTAAAACGGCACGATTTGCCTGCACAAATTAAATTTGTCTGCAAATACAAATTTTAAACTACAATAATGCGGCAGTCAGACTTCTCCTTAAAATGATGTTCTGACTTTGCAAATATTATTTGCAAAGGTGCGGTACAGTCTTATTACAAAAGAAAACTTTGATGCACCTTTGGGAGAATCGCTGTCACCGCAAGGCTGACCGGCCACGATAACTGTGTTATCGTGCGGTGTAGGACACGCAGTGTCCGTTATTTTTGCTGATTTAAAGTCTATGTAACGCTTGCTGACGCAAGCTACACCTCATTCGACGTGCTACGCACGCCACTTTCCCCTCAAAGGGGAAAGTTTTAAAAGTTGCAGACTCGTTAGTTTCTCCCATTTTAAGGGGAAAGCTTACGGAGTATTGCTGAATTCCATAGGCTTCTCCTTTGAGGAGAAGCTGTCACCGTAAGGTTGACCGGCCACGATAACTGTGTTATCGTGCGGTGTAGGACGCACAGCGTCCGTTATTTTCAAAATACTAAAAAAATTTCAAAAATCCCTTGACAAGGCTTGCGCGGTGTGGTAAAATATAGACAATTAAATACCGAGTCTTTCCGGCGGGACAAAAAACAATGCCGGCAGAAATGTTGAGTTGGCGCTCAACATCTCCTGATATCTATGTGACGCAAACACATAAATACCAACCGGAATCCCGGCACCGACATTGTATCTGAGATTATATCATATTTTCCTGATATTTTCAAGAGATTTACAATATTTTACCGGAAAAACTTTCATTAAATTAGTATCTGAAAGTTATTGGATTTCGGAGTATTTTCCCGCTTGTTTTTATACCGGGCAGATGTGTTTTTGTGCGCACATCTGTCCGATATTTTATTTAATCTATACTGAAGGGTGTGAACCTTTGATGTCAGATCCGAGCGGCAGTACATACGGCAAGTGGTGTACTGAAAAAATTACAATGGAATATTATTAAAAGACTGTAGTATCCTTTACCGCGGGATCGCCTTAATTTGGAGCGATCTCCCGGATAAAGCAAGAGCCGCAGCGGAGCATAAGGGACGGCTAATCCCTTATGTCCGAACTCAGGGTTGACGCAAACAACACCTAAGTCACTTCTGCGGTAAAAAATATTATAACATATTTTTCATTCAAAGTCAACACATATTTATAGCCGTATTTATACGATGCCGGTTTATTTCCGGTTTTTATCTCGGTGACTATTGGATGTTTGTCAGAAGTGCGCTGTAAGCTTTACAGTCTTTGAATCTATAAGATAAAGTGTTGTGAACAAATGTGATTGACAAAAAGTCTTTTTGTTTAACGCTTGCTGACGCAAGCTACACCGCACGATAACACCGTTATCGTGGCCGGTCAACCTTGCGGTGACAGCTTCTCCTCAAAGGAGAAGCCTGACGGGTTTGGCAAAACTCCGTAAGCTTTCCCCTTAAAATGGGGGGGGAAACTGACGAGTTTGCAGCTCTAAGCTTTCCCCTTTGAGGGGAAAGTGGGCGGCGCAGCCGCTCGAATGAGGTGTAGGACACGCAGTGTCCGTCAAAACAAAACACTTCGGCACGCCGCGTTTGATATGACAATGCAAAACCTTAGGAAACGGGTTTTGCGTCATGTCGGCGCGATAAGTTCACTGCTCTGAGTTCTCCGCTCCCGCTTCGTATTTATTCGGGAGTTTAGCTTCTTAGCTTGCTTTGCAATTTTGCATTGCAAACTAAGTATAAAGCGGCAGACTTTTGTCTGCCGCCTTTTTTTCAGAGCATTATAATTCAAACATACATAAATACATTGTAAATTAAAAAAAGAGGTGGTAAAAATGTTTTTGATCAAAAAGCTTTGTTTTGAGATCGAGGGCGTAAGCGCAGAAATTCCCGAAGATATCAGTGCCGTTTTAGACACTGACTGGACAGACGAAAACTCGCTTGTTTTCAATCATAGCAGCGGCGGATATACATTCGCTTATGAGATAAGCTATAATAATAGCACTGACACAAGAACATCGCTTGTCGAGTCCATAAAGGAGATAAGTGAGTACCCCTTTTCTGTCGAACCGTTCGGACTTAACGGACTAAAAGGCCATCATTCAACATACGCCGGCGGCAGCGAACAGTATTATGAAGCGAGATTCCTTGCAGCGCAGACGGAAAGCGGCAGTACGGGGCTTACTTTTGTTTTGTGGACTAAAAATAACGATATAGAAGAGATAAAAGCTTCTTACGAATTTAAAAAGCTTCTCTGCGGTATACGGAGAAAAGATATTATGCAATGAAGCGGTACTAATCCCCTAAAAAAGCGGCTGACTTTTGTCAGCCGCCTTTTTGTTTTTTCTAAAGAGCGGCAGGTTAAATTCTTATCATATATTTTATCACACATTCAGCGGTATTTTTTACATTCTTATAAGGAAAATACATCTGACAGTATTACTGCGATCTTCGCTCCGCTTTTTTATCAGGACTACCGGCTGTTCCGAAGACCTTTCCTTCTGTATATGCCATCATTCTGTTGTTCGAGCATATGCACCATACAAATGCTGCGGTCAGCGAGATATATACTATCTCGCTTTTTCCGAGTACAAATCCGCAAATCATTGCGGCGATAATTGCAATCATTTCCGCCGTCAGCTCGAAAGCATGATCCTTTTTCCACTTCTTTTTGAAGTAATCTATCCTTTCTTTACGGCTGAATGAGCTGTCCTCAAGTGCGGAGCGGAGATTTTCCTCCGCTTTTTCTTTGAAATTATCTTCGCTCAGCCGTTCTCCCGATAAAATTTCGTTGATCGTAACGCCGTATTTCACGCTCAGAAGCTGAAGTATTTCGACAGGCGGCATATATGTTCCCGTTTCCCATCTGGAAACCGTTTTGTTTGTTACTCCAAGTTCCGCTCCGAGCTGTTCCTGCGTCAGAGAATGTTCCTTTCTCAGCTCTGCCAGAAAACGCCCTGTTTTTATCATATCCATGCGGTAACACCTAACCTTTCATACGTAAATTATACGGCGGAATAATCGATCTGTCTTTACCGTAAACAGCGAATCGGTACGGACAGCGGCTTTTTTGTATTGTTACGCAAATAAATGTTCTCCGGGTAAACCGAAAATTTTTCTGTGTTTATTCTACCATATTTATATAAAGCATTTGTGAAGAAAATTTTACTTTCCTGCGCTGAATATATATACGGATAAATTTTTGCCGCAAAAGAAAAAAAATACCGTAAAGCTATTGACTTTAGCGTGATAAAGTGGTATTATATGAAAGTGCGGAGAAAACGTCTCCGGCCTATCCCGAAAGTCCGTGCCGCAAACGCCTGCGGATTTTACGGGACGCATGCATAATACAAAAAATCCTGACAGGATAAAAAATATATCGGAAAGGAAAGAGATATGAATTTTCACTCCGAAGCTATAGACAGACTTTTTGAAAGCTTTTTAGCTTTAGAGACTGTCGAAGAATGCTACAGCTATTTTGAGGACCTTTGCACGATAAAAGAGATAGAGGACATGGCACAGAGACTTGAAGCCGCAATACTCCTCAAAAAAGGCGTCAGCTATCAGAATATAAGCAGGGAGATCGGCATAAGCACCGCGACTATCGGACGCGTCAGCAAGTGCCTTAACTACGGAGGCGGCGGATACGCGTCGGCTATTGCGAAGCTCGCCGCGGCAGGTCTGTGCGACATATCGGCGGACGAAGTCTGC
>CALGZV010000298.1 GCA_937934385.1 uncultured Clostridia bacterium
CTAAAATATAAGTTAAAGCAGGATATCACGTTTTTCCCGGAATACGCGGACAAAGACATATCAAATCAAAACTTCGAAAGGAATGTAAAAAATGCAGGAAATAACATGCAGTACAAAAATGCAGGGAAATACGCTGACCGCCTATGTCGGCGGCGCAATTGACCACCATACAGCACGTCAGGTACGTGAAGCGATCGACTCCGATATCGTTGACCTCCGCCCGAAAAAGGTTGAACTCGATCTCTCCGAAGTCGACTTCATGGACAGCGCCGGACTCGGTCTGATACTCGGACGTTACGCGAAAATAAGCGAAAGAGGCGGTACTCTCTCGGTTAAAAATCCCTCCGATGCAGTAGTAAGAATTATAAAAATGGCAGGCGCACATAAATATGTATCTATTGAATACAGCAAAAAAACATCAGATGAAGACAAAACGCCCTGCGGAAAGGAATGCAAAGCATGAGAGCAACTATAGTAAATTCAATGAAGCTTGAATTTGATTCAAGCAGCTGCAATGAGAGCTTCGCGAGAAGCACAGTATGCGCCTTCGCCGCACAGCTTGATCCGACGCTGGCGGAGCTTACGGAAGTCCGTACCGCTGTCTCCGAGGCGGTCACAAATTCGATAATACACGGCTACATAAGCAAACCGGGAAAGATAACCGTCACCGCATCGCTGTACAGCGACAGGCATATAAGAATAACCGTCCGCGACCGCGGAGCCGGAATTGAAGATATAAATACGGCACGGCTTCCTCTCTATACATCGGATACATCGGGAGAGCGCGGCGGAATGGGATTTTCCATCATGGAAAGCTTCACCGACAAAATGAAGGTCGTGTCCGCGCCCGGGAAGGGAACGACAGTCACACTGATAAAATATTTTGACGGAGAATAAGAGTGGCAGCGCAAAACATTGCCGCAGCACTCGCGGCACCTGAAATCGCTGCGGAAACGGAAAATAATAAGTCTCAGGACGCGAACGCAGAATCGGACTTTGCCGGTTTACAGCACTCTCCCGAAGCTGTACAAAATAAAGATACCGCCGCTGTGCAGAACGGCAGACGCGGGAAAAACGATGAGCTTCTGAGAAAAGCCAAGGAGGGCAACCGTCAGGCGGCGGACGAGCTTGTTCAGAGCAATCTCGGACTTGTCAGGAATATCGCGCTGCGCTTCCGCGGACGCGGGACCGACTATGAAGATCTTGTGCAGATAGGCACGGTAGGCATGCTGAAAGCCGTCAAAAGCTTTGATTTCGGATACGGGACAACATTTTCCACATACGCCGTGCCGCTCATAATAGGAGAGATACGCA
>CALGZV010000299.1 GCA_937934385.1 uncultured Clostridia bacterium
CAGCAGGTGTTTGACGGTACATGGACGGTAGATGCAATGATGGCGGATGCACGTGCATGTACACGGGATTTGAACGGTGATACGGAATATGATGACAATGACAGTTGGGGAATCGGAACATACGGAAACGGTATTATATTCGGTATGCACGGCTTTGACAGCGGTATCGCACGTATGAATAAAGAAGGTATTCCTACTATAATAGGCAACACTGAAAAAAATATTGAAATGTGCAGATATTGGTTTGACAATGTTACAAATTCCGATTGTCTTTACAATCAGGGCGTAAACGGAGAAGAATCGTATGAAAATCTGTTTTATAACGGACAGCTTGCATTCTTTGTAGGAAATCTTACTCCGCGTACAGAACTTCGCGAGATGGAAGACGAATATGGAATTCTTCCCGAAGCGAAGTATAATGCTGAACAGGAAAAATATACATCCTCTTGTGAGACCGGATGGTTCACTGATTATTTGATTCCGAAAAGCTGTTCCAAGCCGGAGCCCGTTGCTTCATGCCTTGAAGTAATGAGCGGATATTCGGTAAATACCGTTGATGAAAGCTTGCATGAGATAGTTTTTGACTCAAAGCTTGCGCGTGACGAGCAGTCAAGGCGGATACTGAAGATAGTGCAGGAGACTATTTCCTTTGACTGGAGCGGTATCGGAGAGTGGGCGGCTATAGGCGGAATGGGAATAAATCTTTGTTTTGCAGGTATGCCTCAGGGAGCTGCCTTTACGCTTGCCTCAAGTCTTGCGTCTGTTATAGACAGCGCGCAGGAGTCGCTTGATTCATTTATTGAGAAATTTGATTGCGGTTAAATACATATAACAGTAATCTTTATAGTTATTATTGCGGAATACAGCGGTAAGGAACTGTCCGATTTAATGGTCTGTTTCAAAAGTATAATCATATATTTATTCTACTGTTTTCTATTATAGGCGATTTTGGATGACACGATTTTAAATTCAAAAAGAATTGGAAGTGATAGTTGTGATCACAAGAAGAACAATTAAAGTCCTGTCCCTTTTCCTTGCTGCCGCAATGGCGACCGTCACGGCAGCGTCGTGTTCCGATAAAAAAACATCGGTGAATAATCCTGGTCAGATCGGAAGCACAGGGGAAAATCCCGACACCTCCGGCGAGAGCGAATCTGAACAGCTTGTAGAAAAGTTGTACGGAAACAGAAAAAACGATTATGACGGAAGGATTTTCCGGATTATCGCAAGTGAAGAATGTTGGGGATCTTCTATCGGAAATAATGCTAATGAGGTATGGTTTGAGGATGCCGGTTCCGATTTGCTTCAAAGATCAATATACGAACGCAATCATAAAACCGAAGAGCTTCTCGGTATTACCATAACTCCTGTATGGGATAAAACTTCGGAAGAAATATATGACAGGGTTATTAGCGATAATAACTCTGGAGTGAACGAATATGATGCCGTAAACATCACACTGGCACTCGCTATGACATGTGCCCAAAATGGATCTGCGATAAATCTTCTTAGGTGTCAGACTTTTGATGAGTCGCATCCTTGGTGGAATCAGACTTTTGTTGAGCAGTGTACACTTTTCGGCACACAGCTTTATCCTATCGCGGGAGCGATCAACTACGGAGACGATCTTTCGAACAGAATGGTAATTTTCAATCAGGATTTTCTTGATAGATACGGATGCGGAGATCCGTATCAGTATGTTTTTGACGGAACATGGACGATTGAAAATATGATGGCGATGGCTCAGAAATGCACCCAAGATATAAACGGTGACGGAGAAATGGATGAAAACGACAACTGGGGTGTCGGATCCGGAGGTATGACTCTTTATGATAATCTGGTAGGAATGGACACAGCTGTTTCCAATCTCGGGGAGGATGGATATCCTGTTATACTGAGTAAAAATGAAGATCATGTTACCAAAGTCGAATATTTCTTTAAGAATATAATTGATACCGACTATTTGTATTACGGAGGCATAACCGGAAGTGCTGACGTCAGTTATATGGATCTTTTCAGTAACAGCCAGCTTGCTTTCGGTTTTGTCATGTTAGGAAGTTCTATACAGCTCCGTGGAATGGATGATTACTGCGGAGTTCTCCCGATGCCGAAATACAACGAAGAACAGACAAAGTACACCTCCGGTGCCAATACGCTTTGGTTCACAACGTATATTATACCGAAATCCTGTACAGATCCTGATTATTCGGCTGCATGCCTTGAGGTAATGAGCGGTTATTCTGTAGATACTCTTGATCATAATCTTAATGATGTTATTTTTCAGAGTAAGGTCGCACGGGATGAGAACGCACGCAAATGCTTTGATATAATAAAGGATACCTTATCCTTCGACTGGTCGTTTATCGGATCATGGCGGGGGAATCTTGTAAGTGCCTATGAGCTTAAGTACGGTTACAGCTTTACCCTCGTATCAAGAGTTGAGTCGGCTTACGATGCTGCTCAGGAAAATCTTGATGTGATGATAGATGCGTTTAGAGATCGGGACTATTAAATTAATCCGGAATAAAACAGTTTAATACCGTTGCGGTGCGGCATTTGATGCTTTGTATAATCTATACGTAATTTCAAGTGCCGCATACGCAGTATATTTGCTTTCCCATTTGTGTTTTTATATTTATGAAAACGCAAATGAGGAAGTAAACTTATGATATAGCTTCTTCATAATAATGACGGCGGAATATTTTGCGGTCAAACGGCGAAAATACATTCGACGTATAATAGTCAACTTCCGGGATTATTCCGGAAATGAAAGGAATGAAACTGATTTGAAGGAATTTTATCTTGTACAGGACAAGACTCCTAAGGCTAAGATCATCTGTACTACAGGCGATCAGCGTGATCCCAGCAACGCTTTTGAGGCGGCAACTGCACTTGCTGAGGTGATAAAGTGCGCGACGGACTGTGATATTGATATCATCGCTCCCGACTTAAAGAATGAAAATGATGTAAATGTTACGATCGCAGTTACCGGTGACGGTACTGATGCATCAGTGACGCTTGACGGGGATGCCTTTTCCGTTTCCGTAAACGGCGGAAACGTATATATACTTGCAGGAAACGTTACAGGAATCTGGAATGCAATGGCATATTTTGTTTCAGCGGTCATCGGGTATGATCCTTATACCGGAAAGAAACCTGAGGTAAGAGATTCTATAAAGCTTCCCGAGACTCTTTCGTATACATTTAACGGAAGTCCAGCGCCTCAGCCGCTTATTCCGGTTGAGCCGGACGGTGCATTTAAGGTTACAGGATGCGGCGATACATACTATGAGCAGTTGCTTGAGCATACGGCTTTCCTTTACAGAGATAATCTTATTCCCTGTTGTTACAGCGGAGAGCATCACGAATATCTTATTCGTAAAGCAGTTGCGCAGCAGCGTCTTATCTGGAATGCGGCAGGCGATTGTCACTGCGACCACTGCTCGCGTCATGAGGGTGAAGCCGGTGAGAAAGCGTATTCTTTCTGTAAGTGCCCGACATGTACCGCAGCTGCCGAGAGAGAAGGAACGCTTTGCGGCGCGTATTTTGATATTGTCCGTGAAGCTGCAGCGCGCCTTGCAAAGGTAGATCCTGACGCATATCTTACCATAGCCGCTACATCGGTTACCCTTGATCCTCCTAAGACATACCTCGGAGACAATGTACGCGTTGTTGTTGCAGACCGTATGCTTTGCTCGTCTCATCCGATAAGCGAAGATTCATGTGAGCGAAATGCGGCGTTTGCAAAGAAGCTCCGTGCATGGAGAAAGCTTTGCGGCTCGCTGTATGTTATAGATTTTACATCCGATTACTATTATTTCCCGGCTACTTTCCCGTCTTTTGATATCATGCGCAGGAATGCGGCATTTTATCATGAAGTCGGCGTAGACGGCGTGTTCTTTCAGTTTGACCGTATGCAGTCAGAGCTTGAATTCAGTGATATCCGCATGATACTTGCAGATGCCATTCTTAAGCGCCCGACAATGTCGGCTGATGAATTTGACAAGCGAATGGATAACGCACTTGTACATGTTTACGGAACCGATGCAGCTCCTGTAATCAGACGATATATCGACCGTTTTACAGAGCTTGCGCTTGACGGTCATTGCTTTGATACGCACAGCCGGCCTCATGAAGTTCTTTCTCTTAAGAACGATAAAGGCGAGTATGATCTTTCGTTTGCAAAAGAGGCATATAAGATGTGGGATTCTATCCATCCGCATCCTGAAGCGCTCGCGCGTAATGAGCTTTATCTCGCACGTATGCTGTTTACTCAGTATCAGGCACAGCCTGTATGTTATTCCAAAACTCAGTTTTCCGAATGGCTTATGGATTGTATTCATATATATGACAGAGGGCGCGCTCTCGAAGAAATTATAGCAGACTGACAGAGCCTGCTCAAAGGAGATTTTAATATGTCACAGGATAAGAAAAACAAGATCATACTTTTTCAGGGGGATTCGGTTTCTGACGGAAACAGGTATAAAGATCCGATGGCGCGCGGCGACCTGAATCATCAGATAGGACATACCTTTATTTACACTATAGCAAGCGAGCTTGGATACAAATATGCAGATAAAAATCTTGCTTTTGTAAACCGTGCTATTTCCGGAGAAAATATAGAGACAATATATGACAGACGTGAGGAGGATATTTTTGAAGAGCATCCTGACGTGTTCAGCATACTTGTCGGCAGTAATGAATATTGGATTTGGAAGGACGAGCCGGACCATACCGAGGAATTTGACGAGATATACCGTCAGCTTCTTGACGAAGTTCTCGAGCATAATCCGGATACAAAGATAGTTATCAGTGAGCCGATGGTTCTTCCGGTAGTACTTGAACCGGATGTTTATAATGCAAGACTCAAGATGACATATGAAGAGATCGAAGTTCTTCAAAAAATTGCGGAGGATTACGGCGCTATTTACATACCGCTTCTCGAAAAATTTCAAAAGGCCTGTGAGATCCGCGAAGCAAGCTACTGGATGTGGGACGGTGTTCACCCTACAGAAGCAGGTCACGGAATGATTGCAAATGAATGGATGAAGGCAGTGCTTCCGAGCGGAATTCTCGGTTTTAAAGCAGAACTTTAATTTATAAAATATCGGCGGAGACGATTTTATCGGCTCCGCTTTCCGATTTTGTATGAATGATAAATTATGTTGTTATTTTCACCTTATAATTTATTTTCGGTTATCATATGAAAAATAAAACAGATACAAATAACTGTTAGTATTTTTCCATTAATATTGATAAAACGGAGGTTTTATGTATTCGATTCTGCTTGCGGTAATATACGCAGCATTTATAAGTCTCGGTCTGCCGGATTCATTGCTCGGATCAGCATGGCCTGCTATGCAGCCGGAGATGTCCGTTCCTGTATCTGCCGTCGGAATTGTATCAATGATAATATCATTGGGTACAGTCGTGTCAAGTCTTATGTCCGACCGATTAAACAGACGGCTGGGAACAGGTGTCGTTACAGCTGTCAGCGTATTAATGACTGCTGTTGCACTCATGGGATTTTCATTTTCCGGATCGTTTTGGCAGCTTTGTATATGGGCAGTTCCGTACGGTCTCGGCGCCGGAGGTGTTGATGCTGCATTGAACAACTATGTGGCAATCCATTATTCATCAAGACATATGAGCTGGCTGCACTGCTTTTGGGGAATAGGCGTATCTGTCGGCCCTTATATTATGGGACGGTGTTTATTACAGGGATTGGCGTGGAACAGCGGATATATGATAATTGCTGTTGTTCAGCTTGCGATTTCGGCTATAATTTTTATAAGTTTGCCGCTTTGGAAACGTGCGAAGGACAATGAAACATTTACTGAAGATGATTCTAAATACAATAACAGACCGATCGGAATTTTAAATGTACTGAAAATTCGCGGAGTTCCTTTTGTACTTATATCATTTTGCATGTATTGCGCTCTTGAATCTGCAACGGGACTATGGGCAAGCAGTTTTTTTGCAGCATGCCGGAATGCTGATACCGAAACGGCGGCTTCACTTGCATCTCTTTACTATATAGGAATTACATCAGGGCGCTTTGCCTGCGGTTTTATCGCTGACCGTATCGGTGACAGAATGCTTGTGCGTATAGGACTTATTACTATCATTTTCGGGGCGGTCTTTATTACCGTATCTGTAAGTTCTGTTATGCTTTCGTGTGTCGGTATTGTTATATGCGGTTTGGGTTCTGCTCCGGTGTATCCGTCTGTGATACATTCGACGCCGGATAATTTCGGAGCTGAAAATTCTCAGGCCATTATAGGTGTACAGATGGCAAGCGCATATATCGGAACTACATTTATACCGCCGATATTCGGTCTCATATCGGAAAAGGCAGGAATGTTTATATATCCTTTCTTTATAATTCTTCTTGCATTTATTACATTGGTATCTACAGAATATGTCGGAAGAACGGTCAAAAAATAATACTGTCATGTTTTTATAATTTTAGTATTCTTGATTTTTGGCATTAACAAAAAAATTACTTAAAATTATATAAAATCAATTGTAATTTAAGCTCTTATGTGATAATATATAATGAATAGATAATCAGTTTCCTACACTGATTTTTTGGCTTTGAGATGCTTTTATGCCGCTTTACAGCGGCATTGTATAAATGACTGCTGAAAGGGTGAATTACAGTTTGAATGCTCTCTGGCGTTTTTTAATGAATCTCGGTGATAATTTTAAAGGAATTATCATGTCGATCGGGTTCAAGGATATTGCGGATATCCTTATAGTTGCTGTATTTTTTTATTACGCTATAAAATTTTTGCGCGACCGACGTGCGGGTAAACTTGCATTCGGAGTTGTGCTTTTGTTTGCGATACAGATAATAAGCGATCTGTTTGATTTTGTAGCGCTTCGTTTTCTGCTTCAGAATGTTTTTCAGATCGGACTTATCGCTTTTGTAATACTCTTTCAGCCGGAGCTTCGATCCGCTCTTGAAAAGATCGGTGGCGGCGGAGGTTCGATAAAGACAATTATAGGAATGACAGGAGAACGTGATTCGCCTACAAAGGCAAATATGATATCTGCGATCGGAGAAGCAGTCTGTGATATGTCCAAGGATAAAACAGGCGCGCTTATTGTTATAGAACGAAGCACGAAGCTCGGAGACATAATCGGAAGCGGAGTTATCGTGAACGCTGATGTAACGCCGTTTCTTATTAAAAACATCTTTTTTAACAAGGCCCCTTTGCATGACGGCGCAATGATTATCCGCGATTTCAGAATATATGCCGCAGGATGCTTTTTACCTCTTTCATCAAATGATGATATTATCAAGGACCTCGGAACAAGGCACAGAGCTGCTATTGGAATGAGTGAAAACAGCGATGCGGTAGTTATTGTTGTTTCAGAGGAGACCGGGACGATATCGATCGCGCTTGAGGGCAAACTGTACAGGAATCTTAACTACAGTTCGCTTATAGGTATGCTCGGCGAACAACTGACGGCAGATTCAGAAAGCGGTGTTATAAGAAAGTTCCGTATGAGGAAAAAAAGAGGGTGATCGGTTATGGAAAAAAAGGAAAAAAGAATGACCGACTATGAAAAGCATCTTTTAGAAAAAGACGGGGATTACCGCATAAAAGGTACCCGCTTCTTCAATATTTTTGCAAGACTTGTTGCTCTTCTCATAGCTTTCGGAATATGGATATATGCGAAAGAAAATGATACGGTTATCGGAGATATATCTTTTTCCGGAATCCCGGTAAAGATTGTAAATACATCCGATACTCCTTTGTCCGTTATAAGCGGATATAATTCTACCGTAGATGTTGTACTTGAGGGTAAAAAGGGAACGGTTCGTTCTATAACTGCGGATGATATTGAGATAGTTGCCGACGTATCAGATATTACATCAGCCGGAAGGCACACAGTACCTATAGATATCAGCGCTCCCGAGGGGGCGACAGTTGTGTCACAGAGTTTGTCATCTGTGTCGGTTTATATGGATAAAACAATATCAATAACTGTTCCGGTGCAGGTGCGCTACAGTGCCTATATGCTTGATGACGGATACGAGCTTGGAGACGCGGTTCCGAGTATAAGTCAGATTACGGTTTCTGGACCTGAAAATGTTCTTAAGGACGTGTATGCTGCCGAGACAGCGCTGGATCTCGGACATATAACCGGATCGGTTGTAATGACAGGAGACCTTGTGCTTGTTGATGCGGACGGAAGTGAAATATCAAATCCTTATGTTAAGCTGCAGACCAGTGCAGTTCAGGTTTCTGTTCCGCTTCAGATTGTAAAAACCCTTCCTCTGGCGGTTGATTTTAAATACGGATATATTAATGAAGCAAATTCGGCAATAACCGTTACTCCTGCTGAGATCGAAGTAAAAGGAGAGGTTTCTGCGCTTGAAGAGCTTGAAAAACTGTCTATAGCTACTATAGATGAAAAACATCTATCCGGAGATACATTTGTTCAGCCGATAACATTGCCTGACGGCATTTCAAAGATATCTGATTTTGAGACTGCAACTGTACGTATAAGCCATATTGGAACTGCGCTTAAAAGTATAGTTATAGACGAATTTGATGTTAGTAATCCGAACGCTTTGAATTATGATCTTCAAAGCAGATCACTTACGGTGACTCTTCGCGGACCGGTGTCAGTCCTTGCGGATATTACAAATGAGACGGTAACTGCGTCTATAGATCTTAATTTCGATAAAAGTGTAAACGGTATTTCCACAGTTCCGGTGAAAATAAATATATCAGCAGCTTTGCCGGAGGTATACGAGATAGGTGAATACACTATGTCTGTTCGTTTGCGGCCGTAGCTACGGCACTTTTTAAAACGTGTGAAAAAATGAAAAAGGAAGAAAAAAATATGACGGGAGATATCGGAGGCTCTGGCAACGGAATAAAAAGACTGCTTGTGCGGGGGATAAATCTTCCGTATACGTCCGATGCGAAATGCGCAAAGGAGATGGCGGCTTATAAGCTTAAACGGCTAATGCCGGAGTGCAGGATACTGTCGGCCGAAATATTCAAAAGGTCGGTCGACGCCCGCAGACGCGGTGATATCCGTTTTATATATACAGTCAGCGTCGAAGCAGAAGCTCCCGGATCTGCAAAGCTGCCTGATGATAAAGATATATCCGAAGTTCCGCAGGAAGATGCGGAGATTGTTTTGGGAACAAAGCCGCTTACCGACCGTCCGGTTATTATCGGATTCGGTCCGGCGGGGATGTTTGCCGCTCTTTTTCTTTCATTCCGGGGATACAGACCGCTTGTACTTGAGCGCGGAGGTTCGGTGGACGAGCGCGTTTCGGCTGTTGAGAATTTCTATAAAAACGGAAAACTTGATACGAATACTAATATTCAGTTCGGAGCGGGCGGCGCAGGTACATTTTCGGACGGAAAGCTTACGACGCGCATCGGGGACAGGCGATGCCGCACGGTACTGGATATGCTTCACAGGCTCGGCGCTCCCGACGATATACTTGTAAATGCCAAACCGCATATCGGGACGGATATTCTTCGTAATGTGGTGAAAAATGCTGCCGAAGAGATAATAAAGCTCGGCGGAGAGATCAGATATAATTCTGCTGTCAGTGACATTGTGCTGCGCGGAGGCAGAGCGGACAAGCTTATTACGACGAATGGCGATACCGGATGCGGCCTGGTTATTCTTGCTGTCGGTCACAGCGCAAGAGATACATATGCTATGCTTATGCGCAGAGGGATTACGGTCGTTCCGAAGCCATTTTCGATGGGTGTTCGTATTGAACATCTTCAAAGCGATATTGATGCAGCGCTTTACGGCGAATGTGCCGGCGATCCGATACTTCCTCCTGCTGAGTATAATATGAGCAGGCGCTTCGGCGACCGTGCTGTATACACATTCTGTATGTGTCCCGGAGGTGAGGTAGTCGCTGCAGCGTCGGAGGAAGGCGGACTTGTTGTAAACGGGATGAGCAGCTATGCGAGAAACGGCAGAAATGCAAATTCTGCAGTTGCTGTATCGCTCGGGCTTTGCAGCACGCCAGATGAACAAATAGAACTTCAGAGACGGTATGAGAGAGCGGCTTTTGAGGCGGGAGGCGGTGATTATTGCGCACCGGTGCAGACGCTCGGCGATTTTATTTCCGGGAAATGTATCAGCGAACCGGGAAGAGTATACCCTACATATATGAACGGAAATGTATCTGATCCGAAGGTAAGGGTTGCAGATATATCCGGTATTATGAATAGTGTTCTCGGAGAGGACGCTACTGCGATGATGCGCGAAGCACTCGGCCATTTCGGACGTCAGATACGCGGATTCGATGCTCCTGATTCGATTATAACTGGAATTGAAAGCCGGACATCGGCGCCTGTA
>CALGZV010000300.1 GCA_937934385.1 uncultured Clostridia bacterium
GATATTGTGATTCCAAGTGTTACGGCAAAGCATGCGTACTCAAGTCCTCCGGGCAGCATAGCACGCAGCGCGAGTACCGTTACGACTATACGTATTACCTGTTCTGCTATCTGTGCAGATGCGCTTTTTATAACACGTCTGACGGCATGAAGATATCCGTATATTCCGCTTGACATAGCAAGCGGAAGCAGACTCGGGGCAAGTATACGAAGCGAACGCACGCTGCGGGGATCCGCAATAACAAGATTTCCGATAGCTTCTGCGCTGAAAAACATTGCAAGCGCTCCTACGCTTCCGAAGCAAAAAGAATATATAAGGCAGCGTTTCATTCCTCCTCTGATTTCTGCCTGGTTCTCATGTCCGAGTCCTTCTGCAACTATTCTTGAGGCAGCAAGATTTACGCCGGAAAGTGCAAATGTGGTGAAAAATCCATATGCCGATGTTATAAGCGACAAAAGTCCGACTCCTGATGCACCGAGCTTTCCTGTAACATACACATTAAACGCCACACCGACGGTGCGCATTATAAGTGAAGTTACAGTTAAAAGTGCGGCATTGAAAAAGAAAAAGAGAGTTTTGTTTTTTATTACGTTCCGCATGGCGTTATAATTCTCCTCCGGTAAGATATTTTTACTTATGTTTTAATTTGAAATTGAATTTTTTCAAGTTAAATACGTCATTAAATGCAGATTATATTCGATATTTTGTAAATAAATAAAAAAATATGCATTTTTTTTGATTTGGTATTGCAATTTTAAGCTTCGTGTTGTATAATAAAAATATATGTTTGATGTATTTCAAATATGATAGTCTGATATTCATGGAGGATTAGTCAAAATGGCAATCAAAAACGCGTATCTTGCATCGGTTTATGAAAAAACCTGCAAAAACAACCCCGGTGAGCCTGAGTTTCTTCAGGCTGTGGAAGAAGTTCTGACAACGCTTGAGCCTGTAATCGAGAAGAGACCTGATCTTGTTAAGGCAAATATCGTTGAAAGAATCGTAGAACCCGAGAGATTTATCCGCTTTCGCGTAAGCTGGGTAGATGATAACGGAAACGTACAGGTAAACAGAGGATACCGTGTACAGTTCAATTCCGCTATCGGTCCGTACAAGGGAGGCCTTCGTTTCCACCCTTCAGTAAATGCTTCCATTATTAAGTTCCTCGGCTTCGAGCAGATTTTCAAAAACTCTCTTACAACTCTGCCTATGGGCGGCGGTAAGGGCGGATCTGACTTCGATCCTAAGGGCAAGAGCGACGGAGAGATTATGCGTTTCTGCCAGAGCTTTATGACTGAGCTTTCAAAACATATCGGCGCTGATACAGACGTTCCTGCCGGAGATATCGGCGTAGGCGGACGTGAGATCGGCTTCCTGTTCGGTCAGTATAAGCGTCTTCGCAATGAATTTACAGGTGTTCTTACAGGTAAGGGACTTAACTACGGTGGATCTCTCGCCCGCACCGAAGCTACCGGTTACGGTCTGTGCTACTTTACAAAAGAAATGCTTGAGCATAACGGTATGTCTTTCAAAGGTCAGCGCGTAGTTGTATCCGGTTCGGGAAATGTTGCTATTTATGCAGCTGAAAAGGCTACAGAGCTTGGCGCTACTGTAATTGCAATGAGCGACTCATCAGGATATATTTATGACGAAGACGGCGTACAGCTTGACGTTATGAAGCAGATCAAGGAAGTTGAGCGTCTTAGAATCAGCGAATATGCAAAGCGCGTTGAAGGAGCTACATTTACCGAAGGATGCTCCGGTATCTGGACGATCAAATGCGATATCGCACTTCCTTGCGCAACTCAGAATGAGATCAACCTCGATTCTGCAAAAACACTTATTGCAAATGGCTGTAAAGCAGTTGCAGAGGGTGCTAACATGCCTTCTACACCAGAAGCTA
>CALGZV010000301.1 GCA_937934385.1 uncultured Clostridia bacterium
TTTCACAGTCGGCGGAAGCACCGGCAAGTCCAATAAGCTTTCCGCCGTCATAAGCGCCGACGGCAAGCACATCAAGCGCTTTACGGTCCGCACAGAGAGCATTGCTCCACTGCGGAGTATACAGTTCTGCAAAGTCTGACGGTCCGAGAAGCTTCATCTCATATCCGCACGGCTGCTCTTTTACAAGCTCTGCATCAGGCAGAAAATACTCCGCCATAAAGCATACGCCGAGTCCGTATACACCTACCATTTCACCCAGCGCATGAATATGCGGCGTTTCAAAGCAGTGCGAAACATCGTATTTCCCGATATATTCACGCGCGGCAGCTTCAAGCCTCGGACTTGCCTGAGCAACAATATTGCTTCCGTAGGATACCATGTCAAGTTCAAACGGCAGCGGAAGATACCGTCTCGCTTTTTCCCTCTTTTCGGACGGTACGACAAGATTTTCGCCCGAAATAAAGTCCTGCGGACTGCATCCGAAATCATCGGCAGACTGCATAAGCGCAATCTCCCATATCTGTTTATTATTCATTATTCCCCAAACCTTTGTAATATTACCTTTCCCGGCAACCGTGTATCGGAAATACACTTTACAGTATCTGCATGCATAAATGTTTTTGCGCAGCCGCAGTTATCGCAACCGCAAAGACTTTCGCTGCATGCTTTTTTACGTAATCCGGACAAGATTGCCTGTAAATATTCCGCCGTGTTTTTCCGCAATGAGGCCTCTAATGATTGCCATAGTTTGATTATAACACACAGTCATATGATTGTCAATAACAATCCGAAGATTTTTAATATTTTTTCAAAAAATTGTATATATGCGGTACATATCCGCGGATATACCGCGGCTACCGATTCTGCGCGTAATGCATGTCGGCTATATCTATAAGCTCGCGTTCGCTCTCTATATCTGCGGCATACGGATATTTGCGCGCACATTTTTCAAATTCGCATCTGAAATGTTCTGCACGCTCAGTATCGCCACGGAAAAGCGCGAGCAGATACTCTGTACGCACAACCGTCGGAAAGCTCTTCATCTGATTCATAAATGTAAGCTGCTCCTTTGTCTGAAGCCGCATTACCGTATCCGCGGCGTTCTCCGCATTAAGAATCAGCATACAGTACATACGGTCGCATGTAAGCAGCGCACGGTAAAGCCCGGCGACAGCAGTATCTTCGGCTTCGAGCAATTCTATCAGCGCAAGCGCCTCTTCAAAATTATGCATATCCATAAGCCGATTTTCACGGAACACAGCTACAGTGGCAATCATGCTGTTCTTCAGACCGCTCTCGGACGGCATGGTGAACCACTGCTCAGGCATTTCCGAAAGACGGTTACCGAGCGCGGTACTGTCGCTTACTTTCATCTGTATCCAAAAGGACCTCATCGCCTCCGCGGATCGCCCGATCGACAAAGTATTACGGCCGTCATTGTCCACCGGTCCCGCATGCATCGGTATTCCGTTCATCGCGGCAAAAAATATTCCGACAGCAAAAAGGATCTTCATAAACAGTGACAGGTACATGATATCAGAAAATAAGAGCGATAGTAAAATAAATACCGTCGAAGAGATCAGATTCATAAGCGATCCGCCGAGATTGTATAAAACATAAGGAATTTTTCCGTCTTTCATATCAGGCGGAGACATAATACACTGCCCTGCAGTTCCGGCTATATGTATTCTGCGCAGCTTCACTCCGTTTTCTTCTTTTAACAGTATCAGGCTGCCGATTCTGAACGATCTGAAGCCGTATCCGCTCAGAAGCCCGAATACAAGATGCCCCGATTCATGAATAATGATCTGCAAAAGTATAGCCGCATACATAAACACAAGTGTCAGTGCAAATATCATTAAATATTTTCCCGCCGACAACGTATCTGTGTATACCGAATCGACTGTCATGATCATAAGCAGTCCGCAAACCGCACCCAACATAAGGTATATAAGTATCATAAGAAGCTGCCCGCTGTTTTTCTTCTTCGAAATTCCAATCATTTCTTACTCATCTCCCTCAGATATTGCATACCCTTTTTTGCCTGTGAATACTCGTCCCGATGCTTTATTTTATATCTTTTGCCGTTCATCACAAAATTCGATCCTGTCTGATGAAAGCTGAAACGCACTCCGAAACGGTCGCAGGTTTCTTTTACGCGGCGAACCCAATCAAAGTTACATATACGCGCGCCAACGTACGACTCTCCGCCGACAGACACCATGTCTATTCCGCCGCGGCAGAGATACGGTGAAAAATCTATATCTTCAAGAATAGGCGATGCAAAAATATATTTCGTTTTCGCACGGACTCCGAGCAGAATCGGAAGCCGCTCGTCAGCTTTCTGCTGATTTTCGCAGGTAACCGCCAGACGGACGTTAGGATATCCGTCCCCCCAGTCGGACGGAACACACTTATCAAAACGCTCGATACGTTTTGTGCAGATAAGAAAGTTCACATCGCTTCGATGCTTTATAATATCCCATGCCTCATCGCGCCAGCCGTCTGCGTCAGAAATAAAAAAGTCAGATGTAAAGCATGTCGCAAGCTCGGTTCCGGACGGTATTTTATATTCTCCGCTCCTGCTTTTCTTCAGCGGAAGGTTAAAACCCGTCTTTGAACGCGTTACGACTGACGCATCGCGGTCCCGCAGGCTGTCAAGATAATATACATAGCAGTTCGCACAGCCGGGACTGCATTTATGACATCCGTGCCACGGATTCCACAGCGCTTTTCTCATTCTGTCTGCCTCCGCATCTCAGTACTTTTAACATATCTTCTTTACGCAATAATTTTATCACAATATAAATAAAAAATCAATAATTCCATGTATAATTCGCATGATGTGCGCAGATTTTATTTGAATAATTTATGTGCCTTACGACGAAATCACAGCTTTATATCATTACTTATAATCCGGTACATTTTTTATATCCGGGCATCAACTTGATTTAAAAGCCTGAATATCTGTCATTACCTATCAGCCGCAATTTCAGTCAGCCTCAAATATGCGAGTTTTACAAGATACATTGTTTTTTTATTTTTTTCATAATACCTCTTGACAAAGTATACTATGCGTCGTATAATATTATTTGACAGGAGAGGTTATATGGATATACAGATAAAACGCGGACTGCTTGATGTATGCGTGCTTGCCGCAATAAAAGAAACAGATTCATACGGATACAAAATTGTTAAGGATGTAAAACCGTATATCTCCGTCTCGGAATCAACGCTGTATCCGATACTGCGAAGGCTTGAGACGGCTGACTGTCTGACCGTTTATTCTGTCGAGCATAACGGCAGACTGCGAAAATATTATCACATAACAGAAAAAGGACTTGATCGGATCGAGGCATTTAAAAACGAATGGAAAGAGATCATGTCTGTATACAAATTTATTGTACGGGAGGAAGAAACCCATGAATAAAGAGGAATTTATAGAGTCACTGCGAAGCAGGCTCGGTGAAATTCCGCCTGAAGAGCTTGAACGTTCGGTCGAATACTACAGCGAAATGATTGACGACCGAGTAGAGGACGGAATGACCGAAGAGGAAGCCGTCGCACAGATAGGATCGGTGGATGACGCAGTATCTCAGGTGCTGTCCGGAATATCCCTGCCGAAGCTTATAAAAAACAAGGCGTCGAAGCACAGAAATTCCTCTGCGCTGCAAACATTGCTTGCAGTTATGGCATTTCCGGTATGGTTTCCTCTCCTTATTACCGCAATCGTACTGTTCATCACATTTTTCATACTTATCATCGCCCTTGTTATCGTACTTTTCAGTATACCGTTTTCATTCGGTATATCGGCAATAGCTGCACTGATCGGCTGTGTAATACTGCTTTTTACTGCACAGGGTACGACCGCATCTATCCTGCTCGGCGGCGGACTTGTATGTCTCGGATTATTTCTTTTTATGTGCCCTGTATTCTCAGGAACTGTCAAGGGAGTTTTCAGAATGAGCAAGCGATTCGTTCTGTGGGTAAAATCTTTGTTTATCGGACGAAAAGCACAGTAAATAAAATTCTTACGCTTTAATAATATATTCAGAAAGGAACTGCAAATTATGCATCACTCATACAAAACCGTAATGTTAATCGCTATATGTCTTATTATAATTGGTCTTATCATACTTGCGGTAAATCTTGCACGCTCAAATTTCAATCTTTCGTCATTCAACAACACCAAGCTTGTAACAAACGAGTATAAAATAACAGAGAATTTCTCTTCTGTACTTATCGAGTGTCCCTCACACGATATTGTGATAAAACATGCCGACGACGGAATATGCCGCGTTGTTTCGGTAACCTACGAGCAGACAGAGATAAAACCTACGGTAAAGGATAGCGTTCTGACCGCCTCATATTCCGACAAACGCCCGTGGTACGAGCATCTGGTAATGATCTCTTTCAACGTAAACTCAGCTCCGTCGGTAACGCTGTATCTGCCCGACGGTGAATACGATAAGCTTACCGCATCAACCACCTCAGGAGATATAACGCTCAGTGCAGGTGCGGAATCCGGTTTCGGCACTGTCGAGCTGTCATCAACAAGCGGAGATATCGGTACTACGCTTTTATCGGCTGAATCTCTCACAGCGGCTTCAACCAGCGGTGATATAAATACATCATCCGTATACGCAGACAATATATCCGTTACCTCTACAAGCGGAGAAATACATGCCGACTCATGCCGCGCCGAAGGCTTCATAAACGCAGGCTCAACGAGCGGAGAGGTAGAGATCGGTATATGCAGTGCTTCCTCCCTCGAAGCCAAAACCACAAGCGGTGAACTTGAAATTAAAAACTCAAACGTCTCCTCGATCAAAGTAAAAACAACGAGCGGCGATATTGATATTTCCGGTACTGAAGCAACCGGCAACGCATCGTTTGAATCCACCAGCGGTGATGTAACATTTGCAGGATTTGATGCTCACGAAATAAAGGTATCTACAATAAGCGGCGAAGTACGCGGAACACTCGGCAGTTCAAAGGATTTCGATGTATCGACTGTCAGCGGTCGTGTAGACGTTCCCGGTTCGGTATACGGTGCGGGACCGTGTTCGATATCAACTACGAGCGGAAACGTAAATATAAAAATACCCGGCTGAGAAACATACAGTCAGTCAAAATATATTACACAGAATCGATATTTTATAAACATTCCACATAATATCAAAAATCCGGAGATAAGGCTTATACCTACTCCGGATTTTTACATATTCTTATAATTTTCAAGAGAAACCCAGTTTCTAACGTCAATTATTTCAGTAAAGCGGCAATAAGTTTTAAACAAATGTCTGCTGAAATATGTGAATCTATGATTCAGCTTATCAAAAATTTATTAGTCCCTGCTCCATATTCCGTTTTTGGCAAGAAGATCCCAGTCTGCCTCAAGAACCTTAACGCATCTGCCGTCATTCATTGGAATACTCTTCTGATAAAGATATCCGCACTGCATCATATCGGACATACTGTCTCTGACAATATCACGGCTTATCTGATTTCTTCCCGATACAATATCCGCGGTGCTGTTGAAAGTCGGGATTATCTGCGGCTTATCCTTGATATACGCCATATTTGATGCTATCATTTTATATACCACATGCTTCAGATCGCTTCTTACAGGAAGATATCTGACTTCACTTGCAACATCGGAAAGCTGACTGCTTACAGTGTCCTTTATCCCGTATATTATTACCTTCTTTTTCTTTTTCAAGACAAGATGTTTTACCACAGACTGGAATTTACCGTTTCCCGAAAAGATAATATATGTGCCTATATTTTTATTTTCGTCCTCACATCTGTAGATATAATCGAGCATAACAAAATCGGTAATATCTTTTTTATGCTGATAAACTGTATTTCCGGTTTCAATGATCGTATCAGTAATATTTTGAATTGAATTCAGCTCTGTTCTGAGTTCATCTGATGAAAAATCACCGAACACCATAATATCCGAAACATTAAATTCCTCTGCTACGGCATCCCTGAAGCTTTGCAGATCGGGCTGTATACCTATAGAATTTTTATATGTATAAAACCAATACTCATAATCAATAAATACCATAGCACCGGAATTTTTCACAAACAATCTTCTCAGCAAATTACTCCCCCCCGCCCATGATTCCAGATACTCACGGGAAAATGACATTAGGCTCCTTCCTTAAAACCGTATATTTATAAATAAATATAATAAAAGTGCTGAAATATTTTGTTACGGTTATTTTTAGAATACGAGTCAAAAAAATACAATTGTATTGTATTTATGTTATTATATTACCATATTTTAAAATAGCAGTCAATGGAAATCGTGGCATTTTTGTACCAAAAAAGAACGAAAATCCGCCACAAAACGACATTTTGGCCTTTTATTATGTTTTAAAATGCCGTAAAATGAAATAAAATGTCGAAATTTGTCTTTATGTTATTGAAAGAAAATAAATTTTGTGCTATAATGATAAAATAGATATTTGTATACCACATTCGGTTTGGCGCTGTATGCATGTTATTTTTTTAAGTTATAAATCACTTTTATTTTCTGGAGATGATGCAAGATGATGGTAAAAGGTTATCAAAGCATAAATGTTTATGACGCTCTGCAAAAACGGTTTCATTATCTGTTTCGGGAATTTGAAAATATCTATGTATCCTTCAGCGGAGGCAAAGACAGCGGAGTTCTTCTCAATCTGCTCATAGATTTCAGACGCCGGTATTATCCTGACAGAAATATCGGCGTTTTTCACCAGGACTTTGAGGCACAGTACACGGTAACAACAGAATATGTCACAAGAACATTCAAATCACTTGAGGGTGAATGCGAACTTTATTGGGTATGTCTTCCCATGGCGACAAGGACCGCTCTCAGCAGCTATGAAATGTACTGGTATCCGTGGGACGATACAAAAGAAGAATTGTGGGTCAGACCGAGACCGAATTTTCCATATGTAATAACAATAGACAAGCCATTCAATCACTACAGGTACCGTATGAAACAAGAGGACCTTGCAAAACAGTTCGGACGTTTCTATAAAGAAATGCACGGCGGAGGAAAAACTGTATGTCTCCTCGGTATGCGCGCAGACGAATCTCTGCAAAGATACAGCGGTATTATAAACAAAAAATACGGATACCGTGACGAATGCTGGATAACACGTCAGTTCAAGGACGTCTGGTGCGCATCGCCGCTGTATGACTGGACAAACCAGGATGTTTGGGTTGCAAACTGCAAATTCGGTTACGATTATAACAAGCTTTACGATCTGTATTACAAAGCCGGACTTAAAATAGATCAGATGCGTGTGGCGTCGCCTTTCAATGATTATTCCAAGGATTCACTCAATCTATACCGCATTATAGATCCTGAAATATGGACAAGACTCGTAGGACGTGTACACGGAGCAAATTTCGGCGCTATATACGGAAAAACAAAAGCAATGGGATACAGAAACATAACACTTCCCGAAGGTCATACGTGGAAATCATATACTAAATTTTTGCTCGACACACTTCCTGTCAGACTGCGGAACAGCTATATAAAAAAATTCAAAACATCTATAGAGTTCTGGCATAATACCGGCGGCGGACTTGACAGATCGGTGATAAATGAGCTTATCGAACACGGATATAACATTAAAACAAACGGAGTTTCCAACTATACTGTACTGCACTACCCCAGAGTTATTTTTATCGGAGAAATTCCTGACCATACCGACGACATAAAATCCACAAAGGATATTCCGAGCTGGAAAAGAATGTGCTACTGTATTCTGAAAAACGATCATACATGCAGATTTATGGGATTCGGAACAACAAAATCAGAACAGGAAAAAATCGAACACATCAAAATCAAATACGGAGAAATGCTAAATGACTGAAAAAAATTTTAAAAGTCCGGTATACAATATTATTTCCGTACCGTTTGAAAAAATCGTACCTAATACATACAATCCCAATTTTGTTGCCCCGCCGGAAATGAAGCTTCTTTACGAAAGTATCAAAGAAGACGGATATACAATGCCGATCGTGTGTTATTATTCTAAAAGCGAAGACCTGTATGCGATTGTGGACGGCTTTCACCGCTGGAGGGTCATGAAAGAATATCCGGATATTTACGAGCGGGAACACGGCATGATGCCGGTATCTGTCATAGACAAGCCGCTTTCGGGACGTATGGCAAGCACGGTACGTCACAACCGCGCGAGAGGATCGCACAACGTAGACCTTATGAGCAATATCGTAAAAGAGCTTCACGACCTCGGCAGAAGCGATGCATGGATATCAAAGCATCTCGGAATGGAAAAGGACGAAATACTCAGACTCAAACAGATAACCGGTCTTGCGGCGCTTTTCAAAGATATAAAATTCGGTCAGGCATGGAAGCCTGTCGAGCTGCCTGAAGAAGAAACATTTTCTTACAGACCGCTCAAAGAAACAGAAATCGATCGAAAACTTTTCCGCAACTTTATAAGGCTTCAGACTGTCACAAAATGCCTGCGCAAAGAAGGCGGAGAGTGGAAAGTAAAATACGATCCTTTTACTGATGACTGGAGCGAAAAAGATTATCAGACACTGATAGTCTTTTTGAAAAACACCGTACATACGGGCGGATTCGTTCAGGGTGCATTTTATTACGGAAATCTGAAAGGTTTCGTATCGGTTGAATCCGAGTTCTTCGGAGGTGATAATAAATATCTCGACCTATCCTCTCTGCACGTATCACAAGATATGCGTCGAATGGGAATAGGAAAAGCACTTTTTAATGCAGCAGCCGATTATGCAAGGGAAAAGGGGGCGAAAAAGCTTTATATATCCTCCCATTCCGCGGTGGAAAGTCAGGCTTTTTACAGAGCTATGGGCTGTGTTGAAGCGGTCGAATACAATGAAAAGCATGTAAAGACCGAGCCATATGACTGTCAGCTTGAATTTGTTCTGTAAATGCGCTTACTGCAAAGTACCTCCTAAAGCGGACTTTTCCCGATCTTCATAAGCAGTTCAGTTAACCACCGAACTGATTAGAACGCCACTCCTCTTTTGAAATATATTTAAAATGCCAAACTATAAGGATAAATTTACACACTGTCCGCACATTTTTACAAAAAATTATTTTTTTGTAAAAACTCCTTGACACGGATGATTTTTTGATGTATAATCATAGCCGTAATCGGAAGCGTGTACAGTATTCGGCAAGCCAATGACAGAAATCAGCATAGGCGGATATGCCGCTTCAGATTCTTAATAATTATATATAATTATAAATAAAAAGGGCAAAGGAGTGGAAAATACTCGTTTTGCCTTTTTTTATTTTAATTTTGTTTTGTTATGTCAGCAACTTCTATGCT
>CALGZV010000302.1 GCA_937934385.1 uncultured Clostridia bacterium
CGATAAGATGGAAGCTGTAATTGATGACGCTCTTGTTCTTATCACCGATAAAAAGATATCCAATATTCAGGAGATACTTCCTCTTCTTGAACAGATCGTTCAGGCAGGAAAGAAGCTTCTTATAATCGCCGAGGATGTTGAGGGTGAGGCTCTGACGACGCTTGTACTCAATAAGCTCCGCGGAACATTTACATGCGTTGCTGTTAAGGCTCCCGGATTCGGCGACCGCCGCAAAGAAATGCTTCGTGATATCGCTATCCTTACGGGCGGAGAGGTTATCTCCGATGAGATCGGTCTTGAACTTAAGGATACGACTGTAGCACAGCTCGGACGTGCAAGACAGGTAAAGGTAAACAAGGAGAACACGATTATTGTCGGCGGTGCAGGCGATTCCCAGGAAATCAAGAACCGTGTAAATCAGATCCGTTCGGCTATAGAGACAACAACTTCTGATTTTGACCGCGAGAAGCTTCAGGAGCGTCTTGCTAAGCTTGCAGGCGGTGTTGCCGTTCTCAAGGTAGGTGCAGCAACCGAAACTGAGATGAAAGAGAAGAAGCTCCGTATAGAGGATGCTCTCAATGCAACAAAGGCTGCTGTTGAAGAGGGTATCGTTGCAGGCGGCGGAACAGCATTTATCAATGTTATATCTGCTGTTTCCGATGTTGCAGAAACGCTTGAGGGTGACGAAAAGACAGGTGCAAGACTTGTAGTACGCGCTCTTGAGGAACCGCTTCGTCAGATTGCAAACAATGCCGGCTGCGAAGCATCCGTTGTTGTTGATAAGGTAATGAACAGCGGTAAGGTTGGCTTCGGATATGATGCAGCTCACGAGACATACCTCGATATGGTAGAGGCAGGAATCGTCGATCCTACAAAGGTATCCCGTTCCGCACTTCAGAATGCGGCATCTATTGCATCGGTTGTTCTTACAACAGAGGCGCTTGTTGCCGATAAGAAGGAGCCTGTCGCAGCTGCTCCCGCTGCCCCCGGTATGGACGGCGGTATGGGCGGTATGTATTGATCCGTTTAATTTATCGAATACTGATATCAGATTCCCGCGAAATCCCCGTAAGGGGATTCACGGGAATTTTTGTCCGAAAATCTCTTACGTGCAAAAATTTAAGACTTGATTGCGTCCGAACGGAAGCATTTCTCATAGCGGATAGTATAAACAGTATCGATATTGTTTTTTTGAATGTGCATAATAAACAAAATAATATCTTGATTTCCTTGATGCAATTTACAAATATTTAAAAATATTTTTTTATTATTGACAAAAATCGAAAAAAGGTTTATTATTAAGTTGTAAAAGTTTTTATGTCAAATTTGTAAATTAAAGACTATTCGGAATTAAATAAAAACTTTTGTCGGCAACTTGAAAAATGCGGACAAGTTTTTTGTTTTTGTGAAAGTTCTGAATCGGAAATTAACGGGATTCTGACGGATCTCATTAATAAATAAAATTTTTTTGGAGGAATGAACAAATGCTTAAAAAGATTCTTTCCGTCGCACTTGCGTTGGTTATGATCGCATCCGTAGCCGTGATGGCTGTATCTTGTTCTAATAGCGTTAATGATGATAACGATAAACAGGATACTCAGGGCACCGATGCTTCTGACGGCAAAAACAATGCAGATGACGACAAGTCGTTTAAGGTAGGATTTATCTTCCTGCACGACAAAAACTCAACATATGATCTCAATTTTATGAATGCTGTTGAGGCTGCACAGAAAGCTCTCAACTTGACAGACTCTCAGGTTATCATGAAAACAAATGTTCCTGAAGGCCAGGAATGCTTTGATGCATGTGAGGATCTTGTTGAACAGGGCTGCTCGCTGATTTTCGCAGATAGCTTCGGACATGAACCCTATATGATAGAAGCTGCACAGAAGTACAAAGATGTACAGTTCTGCCATGCAACGGGAACAAGGGCTCATACTGAGAAGCTTGATAATTACCACAACGCATTTGCATCGATATATGAAGGCCGTTATCTTGCAGGTGTTGCGGCAGGAATGAAACTGAATGAGCTTATTGCTGACGGCAAGTTTTCTGCTGAAGAAGCTATGATCGGTTACGTAGGCGCTTACACATACGCAGAGGTTATTTCCGGTTATACATCTTTCTTCCTCGGTGCAAAATCCGTATGCTCAACTGTTAAAATGAAGGTACAGTTTACAGGAAGCTGGTATGATGAAGCTGCTGAAAAAGAGGCTGCGAACAGTCTTATTTCTGCCGGCTGCAAGCTTATAAGCCAGCATGCTGACTCTATGGGCGCTCCTACGGCATGTGAAGCTCAGAATATTCCTAATGTTTCTTATAACGGCAGCACTGTTGATTCGTGCCCGAATACATTTATTGTTTCGTCTGCAATCAACTGGGCTCCTTATATGCAGTATATTATTGACTGTGTAATGAACGGAAAGGCTATTGACACTGACTGGACAGGTACTCTTGATACCGGTTCTGTTGTTCTTTCTGATATCAATGAAAATGGCAGCTGCTGCAGGTACTGCTGAAAAGCTTAAAGAAGTAGAGGCTGATCTTAAGAGCGGTAAACTTCACGTATTTGATGTTTCTACGTTTACTGTAGACGGCAAGGCTGTAGGCGAGGATCATCAGGCAGATGTTGATACAGATGATAGCTTTACTCCTGATACAAAGGTAGTTATAAACGGATACTTCCATGAATCCGAATTCCGTTCTGCTCCTTACTTTGATCTTAAGATCGACGGTATTGAGCTTGTTAACAGTGAATTTTGATCTGACCGATTTCCCGAAAGACTGCTTTGAACAATCAAAGCGTTACTGTTGAACATTTCGGAGAAGGGCGGGGCTTCGCCCCGCCCTTCAATTGTTTTATACCGTGAGATTCAGATTTTCCGGTATCTTACTTAATACCCGGCTTTTATTTTTTCGAAGAGATACTTCCTGAAATTTCTTCGGATTTTTCTGTTTTAAGAAAGCGAAATAAGACCGAACATTTATATATCGGAGGTAACAGCGTGGGCAATATTGCTGCGATAGAATTAAAACATGTAACCAAAAGATTCGGAAAAACGGTTGCAAACAATAATGTAGATCTTGATGTAAGGCACGGAGAGATAATCGCTATTCTCGGAGAGAATGGCAGCGGAAAAACTACTCTGATGAATATGATATCCGGAATATATTTTCCTGATGACGGACAAATATTTGTTGACGGCGAGGAGGTTGTTATCCGTTCGCCCAAAGATGCGTTTCGTTACAAGATCGGAATGATACATCAGCATTTTAAGCTTGTTGATATATTTTCCGCGACTGAGAATATTGTACTCGGAATAAAGGATAAGAGCGGATTTTCGCTTAAAAAAGCACGTGAGCGTGTTATTGAGATTACGGAGCGGTATGGCTTTGCATTAGATCCGGATAAAAAGATATATGAAATGTCGGTTTCCGAAAAGCAAACTGTTGAAATAATCAAGGTTCTTTACAGGGGTGCAGATATTCTTATTCTTGATGAGCCTACGGCTGTTCTGACTCCGCAGGAAACAAGACGGCTTTTTGCAGTTCTCAGACGTATGCGCGATGACGGAAAATCGGTAATAATAATAACTCATAAACTGCATGAGGTACTTTCTGTATCCGATAGGGTTGCGGTCCTTCGTAAAGGGGAGCATATTGCTACCGTAAATACGTCGGAGACGAATGTTTCACAGCTTACGGAAATGATGGTCGGAAAGAAGATAACGCTTGATATAAACCGGTCGGAACCTAAAGATCCAAAAGACCGTCTTGTTGTCAGGGATCTCAACTGTACAAATCATGACGGCGTCAAAGTGCTTGACGGCGTGTCGTTTGAGGCAAGATCGGGGGAGATACTCGGTATTGCCGGTATTGCCGGAAGCGGTCAGCGTGAGCTTCTTGAATCGATTGCCGGACTTTACCATATAGACAGCGGTGAGATCACATATATCGATCCCAAAAACGAAGAGAAAGTTAATCTTTGCGATCGTACACCGCTTCAGATTCGTGAACTTGGCGTCAGGCTGTCATTCGTTCCCGAGGACAGACTCGGAATGGGGCTTGTCGGGAATATGAATATCATAGATAATATGATGCTCAGAAGCTACCGCAGAGGAAGATCTGTGTTTGTCAACCGTAAAAGCCCGCACGAACTTGCAGATCAGATAATAGAGAGTCTTGATGTTGTTACTCCTAATGAATATACTCCTGTGCGCAGACTTTCAGGAGGCAATGTTCAAAAAGTCCTTGTCGGCCGTGAAATATCATCTGCACCGTCCGTACTTATGGCGGCGTATCCGGTTCGCGGACTTGATATTAACTCATCGTATATGATATACAGTCTGCTTACAAAGCAGAAGGAAAACGGCGTTGCCGTAATATTTGTCGGTGAAGATCTTGATGTTCTGACAGAACTTTGCGACCGCATCATGGTAATAAATTCCGGCAAAATATCCGGAATGCTTGACGGACGCAGCGCAAGCAAGGAGGAGATCGGACTTCTTATGACGAAAACTGACTATGTAGATATGTCGGAGAAATCCGACGGGACTTCTTCTGAGAAAAAAGAAAGCGGAGGACAGGATGATGGCGAATAAAACTCATTTGAGGGAAGTGCGCGAACCGCTTTTTCATATAACAAAGCGTTATGCGATGCCTTGGTGGAAATCGTGGATTATTCGCGTCATAGCGATAGTATTTGCATTGATTGTTTCGGCGGTAGTGACCATTGTACTTACGGGACAGAATCCTGTAGAAGTTTACAGTACGATGATAAAGGGCGCGTTTGGAACGCCGAGAAGAATATGGCAGCTTTTTCAGAATGTTGCGCTCCTGCTTTGTATTGCTCTTGCCATTACACCTGCATTTAAGATGAGATTCTGGAATATAGGTGCAGAAGGACAGGTTCTTGTCGGAGGTCTTGCCACAGCCGCATGTATGATATCTCTCGGAGGAATAGTTCCCGATTGGCTTCTTATCGTACTTATGGTAATAAGTGCTGTAGTTGCCGGAGCTGTATGGGGTATAATACCCGCTTTCTGCAAGGCAAACTGGGGAACTAACGAAACTTTGTTTACTCTTATGATGAACTATGTTGCCATGCAGCTTATACAGTATTTTGTAGTTCAGTGGGAAGTACCGAAGGGCTCGGGAAAGATCGGAATTATAAATCAGAAAAGCCACGCCGGCTGGTTTCCTTCGCTTTTCGGCCAGGATTACACGCTCAATATAATTATTGTAATTGCAATAGTTTTATTTATGTATATCTATCTTAATTACAGTAAACACGGATATGAGATATCCGTTGTGGGCGGAAGCGAGAATACAGCAAGATACATAGGTATAAATGTAAAACATGTTATAGTGCGTACAATGGCGCTTTCGGGAGCGATATGCGGAATCGCAGGCTTGCTTCTTGTGGCGGGAACAAACCACACTATTGCAACTACGACAGCCGATAACAGAGGTTTTACCGCTATTATGGTATCGTGGCTTGCAAAATTCAACCCGATATACATGGTTCTCGCTTCTTTTCTGCTCGTTTTTCTTGACAGAGGCGCCAGTGAGATCGCGACTGTATTCAGATTGAATGAAGCTTTTGCGGATATTATTTCGGGAATAATACTCTTCTTTATAATCGGAAGTGAATTCTTTATAAATTATAAAATTGTTAAGCGCAGCTCGCAGAAGGAGGTAAAGTAAAATGGTAGTATCGACCTTTATTCAGCGTGCGATCGTTCAGGGTATTCCGTTGCTGTACGGTTCGACCGGAGAGATCATTACCGAAAAATCAGGTAATCTTAACCTCGGTATCCCGGGTATTATGTATGTCGGAGGAATAAGCGGCGTTATAGGCGCGTTCCTTTATGAGCAGTCGGTTCCTGCGGACATTCCGCTTAATGCATTTCTTGCTATTGCTATACCTCTTTTTTCATCTATTCTCGGTTCTCTTCTTATGGGACTCATCTACAGCTTTCTTACCGTAACGCTCAGAGCCAATCAGAATGTTACGGGACTTGCATTGACAACCTTCGGAATCGGATTCGGTAATTTCTTCGGCGGTTCTCTTGCAAGTATAACAAACAGTCAGACTGCATCTGTCGCGCTTGTAAAGACAAGTGCATATTTCAGAACGTCGCTGCCGTTTGCCGAAAAGCTCGGGTGGTTCGGAGAGATATTTCTTTCACATGGATTTCTTGCGTATCTTGCGGTAATTATAGCGCTCCTATCCGCGTTTGTTCTCAGACGTACAAGAGTCGGACTTCACCTGCGTTCTGTCGGTGAAAATCCTTCTACTGCAGATGCGGCAGGAATCAGTGTCGGCCTTTATAAATATGCCGCGACATGTATAGGAAGTGCGATTGCCGGACTTGGCGGACTGTACTATGTTATGGATTATACTATGGGTGTATGGTCCAATAACGGATTCGGCGACAGAGGTTGGCTCGCTATTGCGCTTGTTATTTTCGCGATATGGAAACCGAATGTCGGTATTATCGGTTCGGTTCTGTTTGGAGGACTTTATATCGTTTATAACTTTATTCCCGGACTCAGCCGCAGCGCGACCGAGCTTTTCAAGATGCTTCCGTATGTAGTTACAATTATTGTTCTTGTAGTTATAAGCATTCGTCAGCGCCGTGAAAATCAGCCTCCAGCTTCTCTCGGACTTTCGTATTTCAGAGAAGAAAGATAGATAAGAATCAGCCTCACCGACGCAAGTAAAGCTTGCGGATGGGTGCCCCGAAACCTTTGTTGTGTTTACAATAAAAAATCTGTATTATCTAAGTACAGCGGTCAGCCGACATATAATGCCGGCTGACCGCTGTTTTTTTAATACAAGCTGTTTTGTTTTTTAATTAAAGAGATTGTCTGCGTTTTTTCCATGCATGTATTCCTGCAAATGAAACTAACGCTCCGAGCATTGATATTCCAGCGAATGTCAGAATAACGGTGAACCATCCGTTATTCTGCGAGATAAAGCCGCCTATTATTCCTGAGCAGGCTGCTCCTGCATAAGAGAATGCATTAAGTATTCCCGAAATACCCGAGGTTATTCCGGAATTTTTGTATCTCAGCGGAATAAATGTCATAAGTGCTGTGTTCGCGCCTGTCGTAGCGAGCATTATGATCGCAAGAAGAACAATTGAAAGATACATTAGCGGAACGCTGTTTGATCCGTAGTAAGTCATGAGACATATCGGTATAAATGCTCCGGATGCGATAAGATACATAATGCCTGTTACCGACATTTCGTCGAGTCCGAAACGGAAGAAAAAGTTTGCAAAATGCGCTCCCGCAACATTAAGTATCGGAATAAATGACATAAGTATTGCAGATACAGAGGCAGATATGCCGAAGAATTCGGAGATGAATGTCGGTGTCCAGAAATCAAGACCGTCTTTCAGCGCACCGTTGCATAATACTGACGCAACTATCAGCAGCATACTGACGGAGATCATTGCGGCGAAAAGTCTTTTTTCTTTTGCTGCCGTTTTATTACCGTTTTTCTTCCCGGTAATTTCAACGGTAGTTTTGCTGTCAGCTATAAAGGTTATATACGGGGACAGGTGAGCTACAGACAGCCGAAAGATCAGCCCCGATATTATGCAGATACTTCCGCATATTGCGAAAACCTCGCGCCATCCCGCCAGTTTCATTGCACCGGACGCAATAACATATGTAATGACCGATCCGAGCGGAACGGTTATCGAGATGTTGACGCCTGCTTTTTCGATACGGTCATCAGGAAGCCATTCGGCAATACATTTTATGATAGACGCCCATAACATGGAGCAGAATGCGCCGCACAGGCACCATATTGCCGTGACGAGTGCGGGAAATCTGTTTACTGCCATAAGCAGATTTGCACATCCCGCACCGCACAGACCTATAGTTATCATATGCTTCGGTGATAAGCGGTCGGATATGATTCCGCTTACCGCCTGTCCTACTGCGTATATGATCAGAAAAGCTGTTCCGGCACTGCCGCCTGCAATTTTATCAATGAAATTTTCATCAAGTATTGCAGAAAGACATACGGAGAAATTTTTTCTTCCGATATAGATAGCTGTGTATGCGAGTACACACAGAAGAAAAACATTTCTGGCTCCGGAATCTATTTGTTTTTTTGATAATGATGTGTTCATAGCGTTATTATCGGTATGCCGGATTACTGCTCTGAGGTCAACATTTCCATCTCGGATATCAGGTCATCAAACATACTGAGCGCTTCATTTATCGGTTCCGGCGAACTCATATCCACTCCTGCGATTTTAAGCAGTGATATCGGATCGCTGCTGCATCCGGATGAGAGGAATTTTTTGTAATCTTCAACTGCGGGAGCGCCTTCTTTTAAAATTCTTCCGGCTATCGCCGCTGCTGCTGAAAATCCGGTTGCATACTGAAACACATAATAATTATAGAAGAAGTGAGGAATACGTGCCCATTCGAGCGCAATTCCTTCATCGGATACCATATCCGATCCGAAATACTGTTTGTTAAGCTTCAGATATTCCTCACAGAGCCGATCCGCGGTAAGCGCTTCGCCGCTTTCCGAGATTTGTCCCATGATCAGCTCAAATTCTTTCTCGACCAGTTTAAAGGAACGGTATACCGTTCCTTTAAACTGGTCGAGAAAATGATTTATCAGATATGCACGTTCTTTTTTATCTTTTGTTTTGACGAGCAGATAATGCATAAGCAGAATTTCGTTGCATGTTGAAGCAACTTCGGCAACAAATATTACGTAGCCTGAGGTAGATACAGGCTGATACTTGCAGCTGTGATAGCTGTGCAGCGCATGTCCCATTTCGTGAGCAAGCGTAAACATGCTGTCAAGATTGTCCTGATAGTTAAGCGGTACATATGGATGAGGACGTGACGAACCGGAAGAATACGCGCCTCCGCGCTTTCCTGTGTTTTCGTAAACGTCTATCCAGCGGTTATTAAATCCGGTTTTAAGCAGTTTAACATAATCGTCGCCGAGGATCTTTAAGGCACTGAGAACTGTTTCTTTGGCTTCGTCGTACGGTATTTCTGTAGCTGTATCTGCTACCATAGGAGTGTATACGTCATACATGTGCAGCTCATCTTTGCTGAGCATTTTTTTGCGCAGAGCGACATAGCGATACATTTTATCCATGTTTGAATGAACTGCATCGATCAGATTGTAATACACTGAAACCGGAACTTCAGTACGGTCGAGTGCCGCATCAAGCGTACTTTCATATTTTCGCGCGCCTGCAAAAAATCTGAGCTGCTTGAACTGCGCGTCAAGAGTTGCCGCTATTGTATTTTTGTATTCCCCGAGACGGTCATAATAGCTGTCAAAAACTTTTT
>CALGZV010000303.1 GCA_937934385.1 uncultured Clostridia bacterium
TGTTCCCGCCGTAATAATTGCCGCGCTGCTTTTACTTCGGAGCGGCAGCGGCGACGGCTCCTCTGTCGCGCTTATATCAGGAGGTGCTCTCGCTGTCGGAACGTTCGTTTTATCTGTTGTAAGCGGAATGAATATGGATGTGAGCGACTACATGTTCGGAAGCATCTTTACACTTTCTTTCGGAGATACCGTTCTGTGCATCATCTGCGTCATATGCGTTCTTACAGCATATTCGCTGCTCTACAGACGCGTATTCGCGGTAAGCTTCGATGAAGCTTTCTCATCAGCTTCCGGAATACATGTAAAAAGATACAACAGCGTTATGGCTGCTCTCACCGCAATCACCGTTGTGACCGGAATGAAGATAATGGGCGTCATGCTCGTCACCGCACTGACCGTTTTTCCGGCGCTGACGGCGCTTCAGCTTTGTAAAAGCTTCCGCTCAGTCGTTATATTCGCATCTGTATCATCGCTTTGCTGCTTCACGATGGGAATAATTATCGCACTCTCGCTGTCCCTTCCCGCCGGAGCAACCGTGGTTATGATCTATCTTGCACTTTTAATTATATGCTTCGCAGTCAAAACGGTTCGCACAGCAGTCCAAAACAGCCGCACCAAGGGCAGGCGCGTTATTAAAAGCGAATAAAATGAATAGAAATCCGGCAGATTTGCCGCAGAAATGAATAATAATCCAATCCGCCGGACGCAATCACAGATTGCAGGAGGGTACCCCGGAACCTTGTTGTTTTAAGGTAAAAAAGAGCTGTCGAAGATCCGCATCAGCGGAAGATCGACAACTCTTTTTTTATACATAATATATTATAACAAGAGAAAAAGCAGATTTATTTTAACATGCAGTAAAACAGACCGCCAAATACATTAAAAGCAGCCTGCCATTCCGGCAAACTCAACAGGTTTAAAGTTCATACCGTCACTAAAATCAAAGAAAAAAAGTTCTTCCGTCCTCTACAGCAGTATAACGCTCAAGACCGTAAATGCGCTTTGGTATATCCGATGAAAGCACCTGCTCTGCCGTTCCGCTGCATATCAGCCGTCCGCCGTCCATTACGGCGATACTGTCAGCCAGAGCGGCGGCTTCATTTATGTCATGCATGACCATAACGACAGTCTTTCCGCTGTCGCGAAGCATACGGCAGATCCTGCACA
>CALGZV010000304.1 GCA_937934385.1 uncultured Clostridia bacterium
GTATCAGCGACGGAGATCCCCAACCGCTTCTTATCCGTTCGAGTCTCGGTTCATATGCTATATGCATGATCGGTGCGATAAACAATGCGGAGGCGCTGATATCTCAGTATCTTTCCTTCAGCGGCGGTCATTTTAATGCAATGACCGGAAGTCATGTCAATTCGAACGAGCTTGTTGCGGCACTTATAAATCAAAAGAGTAATTTTACCGAGGGAATAAAGTTCGCACAGAAGGAGATTGACGGAACGGCCTCTATCCTTATTCTTAAAGATAACGGATCTATTATTGCAGCGAGAGACAGGCTCGGACGTATTCCGGTAATAATCGGAAAAGGAGAGGACGGGTACTGTGTATCCTTTGAGTCGTTTGCTTGCGAAAAAGCAGGCTATGAGGATATACGCGAACTCGGACCCGGTGAGATCGTAGAGCTTACTGCAGAGCAGATGAAGGTCCTTTCCGCTCCCGGAAAGGAAATGAGGATATGCTCATTTTTGTGGTCGTATTACGGATATCCGACGTCTACATATGAAGGTGTAAATGTCGAGATGATGCGTTACCGTAACGGACATATCATGGCTCAGCACGACGCAAAGACCGGAAAGTCCGACGGAGTTGATTATGTTGGCGGTGTACCGGATTCCGGAACCCCTCATGCTATCGGTTATGCAAATGAGAGCAATATTCCGTTTGCAAGAGCATTTATAAAATATACTCCTACATGGTCAAGAAGCTTTATGCCTGCTTCTCAGAAAGAGCGTAATAAAGTTGCTAAAATGAAGCAGATACCGGTTCATGATCTTATAACCAATAAAAGTCTGCTGTTTGTCGACGACTCGATAGTCAGAGGTACTCAGCTTCGCGAAACGGTCGAGTTTCTCTATAATAATGGGGCTAAGGAAGTGCATATGCGATCCGCATGTCCGCCTATTATGTTTGGATGTAAATATCTCAATTTCTCACGCTCGACCAGTGATATGGATCTTATCGCGCGCCGCGTAATAATGAAGCTTGAGGGTGAGGACGGATTTAATCATATCGACGAATACAGTGATTCGTCAACCGAGCGCGGAAAGAAATTCAGAGACGAGATATGTTCAGAGCTTCATCTCGCATCGCTTGAATTTCAGTCGCTTCAGGGAATCATAGACGCTATAGGTATCGAACCGTGCAAGCTCTGCACATACTGCTGGAACGGAAAGGAATAAACCATTATGAATACAAATTCGAGATCTGACAGCTACGCTGCTGCAGGCGTAGATATCACCGCAGGTTATAAGGCGGTCGAGCTTATGAAGAAGCATATCGCCAAAACTATGACAAGCGGCGTATGTTCTGACGTCGGAGGCTTCGGCGGACTTTTTGAACTTGATCTTACCGGCATACAGCGTCCCGTGCTTGTAAGCGGCACTGACGGAGTCGGAACCAAGCTTAAGCTTGCATTTCTTATGGATAAGCATGACACTGTCGGTATTGACTGCGTTGCAATGTGTGTAAACGATATAATCTGCTGCGGAGCAAAGCCGCTTTTCTTCCTCGATTATATCGCCTGCGGAAAGAATATTCCCGAACGTATTGCCGACATCGTTAAAGGCGTCTGCGACGGGTGCGTTCAGTCCGGTGCCGCGCTGATAGGCGGAGAAACTGCCGAGATGCCCGGATTTTATCCTGTGGATGAGTATGACCTTGCCGGGTACTGTACCGGTGTTGTCGATAAGACAAAGATCATAGATAATAAAGCAATGAAGCCCGGACGTTGTTATTGCGCTTCCGTCCAGCGGTGTACGCAAGGTGTTTGACGTCGAAAATGCCGACATAAAAACTCCTGTATCTGAACTCGGCGGCAAGTCTGTCGGAGAGACGCTCCTCACTCCTACAAAGATATATGTAAAGCCTGTGCTTGCCCTTCTCGAGAAGGTAAAAGTCAAGGGAATCTCACATATCACAGGCGGAGGCTTTTACGAAAATATTCCGAGAAGTATTCCCGACGGACTCGGTGCAAAGATTGACCGTTCATCGATAAGAGTTCTTCCGATTTTCGACCTTATCGCAAAAACGGGAAATATAAGCGAACATGATATGTTTAATACCTTTAATATGGGCGTCGGCATGAGCATAACAGTATCTGCCGAAGACGCAGAGACCGCGCTTAAGATTCTCCGCGATAGCGGCGAGGATGCCTATGTTATCGGGGAAATAATTTCATCTGATGAAAAAATTACCATCTGCTGAGCAACTTGCTGAAATGCAGAATTTCATAATACATTATGATGCTTGATGTGTGGTACCGCTAAGGTACAAAGTACAGGGATCAAAGAAAGGCATGGTAATAGAAATGACTGAACACAAAATAAAGATCGCCGTTTTCGTATCCGGCGGAGGTACAAATCTTCAGGCTCTTATTGACGCAGAAAAGAGCGGAATTATAAAAAACGGAAGTATAGAGATTGTTGTATCCAGCGCGCCTGATGCATACGCGATAACACGCGCGGCGACCGCAGAGATACCGGCTGTAGCGATATCTAAAAAACAGTGCGGAAGTCAGGAAGAGTTTGAGGATAAGATTATAAGTGTGTTGAAAGAATACGGAATAGAGCTTATTGTTCTTGCCGGATTTATGTGCATACTCAGCGAGAAATTTACAGCTGCATATCCGAACCGTATTATAAATATACATCCGTCTCTTATTCCGTCTTTTTGCGGAAAAGGTTTTTACGGTCTCAGAGTTCATGAGGCGGCGCTTGAAAAGGGTGTTAAAATAACCGGTGCGACCGT